>WTAW01000380.1 GCA_013139435.1 Candidatus Aminicenantota bacterium
GAGGATACAACTGTCAATATTATCGAAGAGGACGAGGAAGATTATGACATCGAAGAACTGGTCCACTCAACGGAAGAAGCGCCGATCATCACTCTCGTCAACACGGTTTTCATCGATGCCATTAAAAAGGGCGCCAGTGACGTGCATTTTGAGCCCTATGAAAAGGCCTTCCGTGTGCGCTACCGACTGGATGGCACTCTGTATGAAATGATGAATTTGGCGATGAAGTTCAAGAATCCTGTGATCTCGCGTGTCAAGATCCTCTCAAACATGGATATCGCGGAAAAACGGCTGCCTCAGGATGGCCGGATCAAGATGAGAGTCAAGCTCGAGAACGGAAACAAGAAAGAAGTGGATATGCGTGTCTCCAGTGTCCCCACGATTTTTGGAGAAAAGGTCGTCGTCCGTATCCTTGATAAATCGATGTTGAAACTCAACATGGAAGAATTGGGTTTTGAAAAAGAGTCCCTGGAATTGTTTAAGAAAGGAATCAAAAGAGCGTGGGGAATCGTGCTAGTGACAGGGCCTACTGGAAGCGGAAAAACAAACACCCTGTATTCAGCCATCTCCACGATCAACTCGATGGAAAAAAATATCATGACAGCCGAAGATCCTGTTGAGTTTTATATCCCCGGCATCAACCAAGTGAATATTCGAGATGATATCGGACTCAACTTTTCTACATCTCTGCGAAGTTTCTTGCGTCAAGACCCGGATATCATGCTTGTTGGAGAGATGCGTGATTTTGAGACGGTCGACATTGCGATTAAGGCAGCGCTCACCGGACATCTTGTTTTTTCAACGGTCCATACCAATGATGCGGCGAGTACTATCACAAGGCTTGTGAATATGAATGTGGAAACTTTTTTAGTGGCCGATTCAGTGTTCATGATCGTCGCCCAACGTTTGGTAAGGCGGCTGTGCAAGAAATGCCGTGCAAAACACAATCTCACCACGGAAACCCTTGTGGATATCGGATACACGGCTAAAGAAGCCCCGAAAGTCAAAGCCTACAAACCTGTGGGATGTAACGTATGCCACAATACAGGTTATAAAGGACGGGTCGGGCTATTTGAAGTTATGGAAGTCTCTGATGAAATCAAGGATCTCATTTTAGCGAAGGCCCATTCCAAGGAAATAAAAAAGAAATCCATAGAGCAGGGAATGATCACCCTGAGACGGAGTGGGCTTTTAAAGATTAAAGAAGGTATCACCTCAATAGAAGAAGTGTTGAGAGAAACCGTGAGAGACACGGAGGTATAAAATGGCTTTAACAATCCAAGAATTATTACAGATCGCTGTGGAAAAAGATGCCAGCGATCTGCATATCACAACTCATATTCCCCCTCGATTGCGGATCCATGGAACACTCATCTCGCTCGACCACCCGCCACTCTCACCATCGGAAACGAAGAATCTTATCTACGCCCTGTTGACCGACCGGCAGAAAAAAATGTTTGAGGAAAAGATGGAGCTGGATTTTTCTTTCGGGATCCAAGACCTCGGACGTTTCAGGGGAAATGTTTTTATGCAGAAGGGGGCTGTGGCCGGGGCGTTTCGAAGATTTTTGCCCGTCATGTGGAGTTTCTCCCAGTTGGGGCTCCCCCAAAGACTTGCCCAACTCTGTTATTTACCCAGAGGATTGGTCCTGGTGACAGGGCCTACGGGATGCGGAAAATCGACGACATTGGCCTGTATGGTCAACCACGTCAATAAGGAGAGAGCTGTCCACATTATCACGATCGAAGACCCGATCGAATATTTCTTTACTCCCCAAAAGTCCATCATCAACCAGAGAGAACTTTATGTGGATACACTTTCTTATCCGAATGCCCTCCGGTCTGTTCTGCGCGAGGACCCGGATGTTGTGCTGGTTGGCGAGATGCGAGACCTGGAGACGGTTGAATCTTGCCTCCGGGTGGCGGAGACCGGACATTTGACCTTCTCCACACTGCACACCAATTCTGCCGTGGAGACCGTTTCAAGAATCATAGATATTTTTCCATCGTCCTACCAGGCCCAGGTTAGAGTTATGCTGTCCATGACTTTGGAGGCTGTCATAACTCAGGCGCTTTTGCCTCATGCCAATGGGAAATCAAGAGTCCTTGCGATGGAGATCCTCATCCCGAATGCGGCCATCCGGAATCTCATCAGAGAGAATAAGGAACACCAGATCTATGCGGCCATGCAGATGGGACAGGAAAAGTATGGGATGCAGACATTTAATCAGTCGTTGGCCAGCTTGTATTTCAAAGAACAGATCACATACGAGACGGCCATGAATATCACGTCCAAACCTGAAGAGTTGACAGATATCATTCAAAGAAGGGAAGGGCTGAAGGTGACTTCAAGGTCCTTTTCTCCTAAACAAATGAGAAAATAAAAAGGGGTGAACAATGCCTGTTTATCAATGGAAGGGAAAAAACCGTTACGGAGATATCGTCGAAGGGAGACGAGTCGCGCGTTCTGTGGAGGATCTGTCCAAGACCCTCCAGCGGGAGCAAATCACAGTCATAGATATTGAACGGAAAAAAGCCGAATTCCGGATTCCTTTTCTCCAAACACAGAAGGTCAAACTCAAAGAGTTGGCTGTGTACAGCCGACAGTTGTCGGTATTGATCGATGCTGAACTGCCGTTGATCCAAGGGTTGACGATTTTAGCCGAGCAGACGAAGAATAAATATTTTAAGCAAGTGATCAAGGATGTCAGGAGCGATGTCGAAGCAGGGTCAACCCTCAACCAAGCCAAGAAGAAATTTCCAAGAGTTTTTGACGACCTGTATTGTAACCTTGTCGCCTCAGGAGAACAAAGCGGCTCTTTGGATATTATGCTGAGGCGATTATCTGAGTTTCTTGAAAAGATCGTCCGTTTAAGGTCTCAGGTCAAGCAGGCGATGATCTATCCCACGGCTATTGTCATTTTTGCGGTTCTGGTTGTTATTTTTATGCTTTGGAAGGTTATTCCTGTTTTTGCGAATATCTTCGTGGAACTCGGAGCCACACTCCCCTCTCTTACAGCGTTCATAATGGACTTGAGCAATTTTGTCCAGAAATACATCCTCTTCATATTCCTCGGCATAGTTGTCCTCGTCTTTGCTTTCAGGTATGCGAGACGAACGGACTCCGGGCGAAAGGTGATCGATCGGTTTTTGTTGAAGATGCCGCTTTTTGGTCTCCTCATTGAAAAGGTTGGCTTGTCTCGAGTAACGAGAACATTAAGCACTCTCCTTTCTGGAGGTGTTCCGATGTTGGAGAGCCTGAAGATCACGTCTACAACAGCAGGCAATGTCATCATCGAAGATCGGATCATGCGAGCCCGCTCTCTTGTGGCTGAAGGGACGAGTCTTACTGACGCTTTTAAGGAAGTCGGTCATTTTCCCTTTATGCTCATTCAGATGATCGGAGTAGGTGAGGCGACAGGGACTTTGGATGAAATGTTGTCCAAACTGGCTGATTTCTACGATGAAGAAGTGGAAGCCACAGTGGCAAATCTTCTCGCAATTATGGAACCCGTTCTGCTCATATTCGTTGGAGGGATGGTCGGAACGATCGTTGTCTCCATGTATCTTCCGATATTCAGCCTCATCCAGCAGTTGTAAAGAACATCCTCAGGAGCATAGGGAAAGAACAACTCCAGAAAGGGATGTGTAACGCCGCTATCTCCGTCTCCGAAGCAGGCGGGGAGGAATCACTGGAGCTTGTCGTATGAGCACGAGAAGAAAAGACATATTCTGGTTCATCCTCCTGCGTGTTATCATCATCACAACCATATTGATTTCTGTTGTCACCATTCATTATGCGACGTCCGCCACTCTTTCATTGAGTGCCTTTCACTTGATCTTCATTGCATATTTCCTATCCTTGGTATATTTCCTGCTCTACCTTTGGGGAAAGAATGACACTCTACAGGTCTATGTCCAGGTTTTCTTTGACCTGCTGTTGATCACAGCGCTTGTCTATTTCTCCGGGGGATTGAAGGGGTCTTTCTATTTTCTCTATGTTTTCGAGATCATTGCCGCCAGTATCGTCCTCTCAAGCAGCGCCGCTTATATCACTGCCATCCTCTCTGGCGTTTTGTTCGCTGCCTTGATCGATGGGATGTACTTGGGGATTATTCCCTATTATTCGATTGATTCGTCAGCACCGATCTCGATGGATGCTCTCGTCACAAATATTTTTACCTCTTGGGGGGTGTTTTTTCTTGTCGCTCTTCTCATTAATTACCTCACAGGAAAGTTGAGAAAAACGAGAGAAGAGTTAGACTGGGCGCAGAAAGAGCTCGAAGTCAAAAAAAACCTGGCGCTCGC
>WTAW01000329.1 GCA_013139435.1 Candidatus Aminicenantota bacterium
GGTTCGATACAGGCGAAACAAAACCTCGGTATCAGGCTGGAGGATACCGCAGTCATAACAGAATCCGGGGCAAGAATGCTAACTACCTATCCCAGGAACCTATTTTCCCAGTGATAGAATTTTTCACCAGCAGCCACCATATCCAGTAGATACGTGGATACGGCAATAGCACCTCACTGGCTGTTTCTAATGCCAGCTTTTCTTCCCTCAATAGTATGCCAATGACTCCACAGCCTCTAGGATTCTCAGGTCAAAGAAAGATTTTCAGAATGGAAGCAATGCCCCAACCCAGGATACCGCACGCAGGAAAGGTTAAAACCCAGGTCAACACGATATCTTTGGCTATCCCCCATCGCACTGCAGAAAGACGTCTCGTGGCCCCCACCCCCATAATGGCAGAACTCACACAATGAGTGGTGCTCACTGGAAGGCCAAAATGCGAAGCAAGCTAAATAACAGTAGACGCCGTTGCTGTAGGCCAGAAATGCTGACGAAAGTATATGCAGTTTACTGAAAATGTTTCGTATTCTGGACGGTCCAGTTTTTTGGAAAAGCCACAATATAGCTGAACCGAAACATATATTGATTATTATGCTGAGTTTGTAAAAGAGAAGATAGATGTAGCCTTTTGAAATAGAAAGAATTATGAGGAATGGAAAATCTTAACTCAGCATAATTTTGAACTCAGCATAATACGGCCTCTACTCCAATGCCCACAGGGGGAAGATCCGTAAGGCAGGCTGTGATCCTTTGTATCCTCTTATCACAGAAGACGATCCAACCTATGTGCCTTCCAAAGGTTGGGCCGAGATGATCCGCAAGGTCTATGAAGTGGATCCCCTGCGTTGTCCCGCATGTGGTGGCCAGATGAGAATCATATCCTTTATCGAAGAACCGAAGACAATCGACAGGATCATCCGTCATCTTGAGCTGACCTTTGAAGCCGAACGGCCGCCTCCGCCTCGTGTTGTTCAACAACAACTCCTGATGGCAGCCGAGGAGAGTGGGGAATATTTTTAAAGCCTCCTTGGATGTCTTTTGTTGATTCAAGGGCGGAGTCTAACTAAAACGTGACGGTTTGGAGATTTCGGGTGATTTGTGTCGCTTTTTGAGTCATTGACCTCGCTGGTTTCGGTATGGTACCCTCATTCTAGGATGTCAATAAGTGGCAATTGGGAAAATTGTGAGAGATTTGCAGCAAACCCAAAAACGAAATTCTTATCTTTTGAAAAATCTCTCTTCCATCGCTAAATACCTTATCGACCATTACCGAGGGGAGTTTCATATTTTTTGGTTCGGCTGATAGAGACAGCATAGGTGATCGTAGGAATCTGTGAAATCATGTCGTGATAGTATAGCGCACTCTGGAGTGAAACATAGCTTGGAAAATTTTGGATGTACAGGGCTGGGGATTATCGGATAATCTGTCAAATAAGGGAGATGGAAGTGACCATCCTTGTGGTTAGAATAGGGCATCGAAAAGAGATCTTTCGCTCGTTCAAGGATCGGTCACAACTTATTAAATCGATCAGATCGTATTAAAAATAATACCTGATACCAAGGGCTAAAACGAGAGTGTTGAGATTGAACATGTCCTGGTCCGCGGGATCAACATGATGCTCATCTCGAGCTTGTATCCAGGTTTTGATAAAGCTGTACCTTAGATCCGCACAAAAGTCCAAAGAGTGCGTGATTTGAATATCCACCCCACCACCGAAGTGGAGGGAAAACCGGTCGTCAACAACAAGGTCCTGAGTTGCCAACGGCTGTACCTGAGGATCTGGCACATAGTTTAAGAAGTAGAAACCCACTCCCGCAGCAACATAGGGTACAAAACGGCCCAAGGGAAAACGCAATTGGCTGTTCATAAGAAACGGAGTGACCTGCATTTTTCCTGTGCCCATTCCCCCTAAGTCCTTGCTCACGGGTACGGAATATCTATCCATAACAATCTCTAATCCGATCCTCTGCGACAAATGCAGAAAAATGCCACCGCCGTAGCTGAAGCTACTGCCATAACCTTCGGCCGTGATCGAGGCCGATCCTGCCCTGAGTACGAATGCCAGTTTCCCTCTTTTAGGTCTGCTTTCAGTAACACCGGACTCATCCCCACTCAATGCTATATCCCAATCAATCCTGCTGGGAGGAGCCATTCCGACCAGGGCAGTCCATTTGCCAGTATCGGTCGAATCGTCCACAAGACAATCCCATTTCAAACCGGTAGACACGCTTTTAACCAGAGAGAAACTGTCCTGCAGCGTCCTCCACATCAAGCTGATCTCTCTATGACCTGTGCTGGACCCAAAACTCACTGATGCGATCAAAACGCTCAATCCAATGAAAAGCACCAAAGATTTTCCTACAAATAATTTTGTCTCCATTGATTTTCTCCCATTCTTCGTCGTCATCATTGGATCCCCCTTAGAACCTATAAGACACCGAGATATCCAGCCGGTAGAGGCGCTGCTTTACATCCGGAAAATTGTCATAGTGGGAGTTCCGGCGATAGATCGTATACACACCTCCCAAGCCCAGCCCTTTCCAGATGGGAACTCTCAACCTAGCCTGGAAAAGATTCAGCCTGTCCGTGCCATCCGCTCCTTCCAGTGAGTAGATTGTGTAATGTCCATAGCGAAGAATTAAATGGCCGTATTTCTGAAGGTTGAGACTTAGGTCCAGCTTAGCGGTAATTCCCGTGCCGTAATTGTAGTCTCTCTTGTCATCCACGACATATTCATTGTTGCTGGCGCCCATCATCATCCAGCCCAGATGGCCGAGGATCGAAAATCTTGCCGTTTTCGATAAATGAAATTGAGAGATGAATCCCGGACAAAAGGACGTTCCACCCAGCCTAATAGATTCGTTGTAGATATAGTCATAATGCTGGAACAGGCCAACCATATGATTCTGTCCTTCTTTGGAACCGAATTCTTTCCCCAAGAGAAAACTGTAGGCATAGATGGAGAAGTATAACTCATCAGTTTTTCGTGACGACCATTGTAATACAAACCAATCAAAGGGCTTTCTCTGTTCTCCTTTTCTGAACGCTTCTCCATACACGAGCAATAACCCCAAAGATGGACTCACTTCTTGGTCTTCGATATCCTCGACATCTTCCGGAGCATCGGAACTGCCGCTACTAACGGCCCCAGACCAGAACAGAGTGAAATCGACAGGCTCCCTGATCTGATTGTGTGTCGCACGTGTGGTGGACATATCTCCCCGGATCAACCGGTTGAAACCTCCTATAGGATTGAGAAGAAGCCCTACTGTCTCCCGCCATACCCGGTTGAAGCCTGTGGCGCTGTCATCCAATACCAGGTTCGAAAAACGAAAGAGCATCTCACCCATGAACATGCCTCCGGTCGTGGTCATGGCCAGGTCGTTTATGCTGGGTCTGTGGTTCTCCATA
>WTAW01000086.1 GCA_013139435.1 Candidatus Aminicenantota bacterium
ATAAATAGTTATTAGTACCCAAAGCAAAACCATTTTTGAGGAAATCCGTATAACGCTTTGAGGGCTGGAAGTCCTCCATGTTTGAAGACAAAGACTTAGTCAAAAGAACTCTTGACGGCGATAAAGAGGCATTCGAGATGATCGTTCAAAGATACAAACAACCCCTTTTGAATTATATAGGCCGGATGGTCGGCGAAAGGGAACTTGCTCTTGATTTCACACAGGACGTTTTCATCAAAACATACGCCTCGCTCCACACCTACCGACCTCAGCACAAATTCAGCACATGGCTATTTAAGATCGCATCAAACCTCACGATCGATTACTGGAGGAAGAAAAAGATCGTTGCCTTCTCGCTCGACCAAACTCGAGAGGATGCGGACTACAGACCAAGCATTCAGATCCCCTCCAAAGACCTTTCTATTGTCGAGAAATTCGAACTCTCGGAGGTCAGAGAAAGGATCGAAAAAGCCATGGAAAAAATCCCGCCTTCTCTCAGAGAGTTATTCGTGTGGAGACACATTAACGAGTTCAGTTATGAAGAGATCGCGGAAATCAAGAGTTTACCCGTAGGGACGATCAAAAACAAGGTTTTTCAAGCCAAAGAATCGATCCGCAGGAATTTAGAGGAGAGCAAATGAGCTGCCTGACAGTACGCCAGATCTATCTCTACCTCGAAGATGAACTTCCGGTTGATGAAAGAGAGTCCATCGAAAAACACATCTCTTCCTGTGAGCCATGCAAGATCTTGCTCGAAGACAGAAAAATGATGATGCAGGCCGTGGAAAGCCTCCCCCCTTTGGACATGCCTGCCGACTTCACCCAACAAGTCATGGCCAAGATTTTCCCCCGAGTATCCTCTGTGCGGATTTGGATCGCGGGATTAGCCACTGGCTTTTCCCTGATGATGTTCATATTCTTGGCTGTATTCCTACAGTCTGACATCAGCTTTTCGGGCGTGTTTGTCCGTTTGAACAGCAGTCTCTGGGCGTTTGTGAAAAATCTCTCTGTGTTCACTGTGAAGCTTTTCAAGATCGCTTCCGTGATTTTCGAAATACTCATCCAGTTTGTAAGCTTTGTTTTCAAGACATTGGCCAGTTTGACAACCCTCATTCGCCCCGAATTTCAAATTTTCCTCACCACCTTAACCGTAGTTTTATCCATATCTGTGCTGTATATGATGAGGAGAAAAATATGGACTGGAGATAAGATATGAAAAATAAATTCCTATATTCCTTGATACTCATCTTTATGCTTGGGGGAGTTTCCCCACTGCTCGGCCAGGGATTTATATTACAAAAAGACATCATCGTCGAATATGACGAGGTTCAGGACAATGTGGTAGGCCTGGGAGGCGAGATCCTTATCAAGGGAAAAGTCAGTGAGAATGCCATGGCATTTGGCGGAACGATCATTGTGGAAGGCGAAGTCCATGGCTCTGTGGTGGGCTTCGGTGCAGAGATCATACTCAGGTCCACAGCAGAAGTCCATGGAGATGTTGTCTCCCTAGGGGGAACCCTCGAGAAAGAGTTTGGGAGCGTGATAGGGGGAGACACGGTCCAGTTCGATTTCGAATCGACCGCAGAAATTCAGGAATTCTTTAAGGAAGGATTGGGCGGCGTCTTCGGGATGAAGATCATCCCTCTGCTTCTGATCATCAAACTGTTCACGCTTTTTATCTGGTTCATTCTCGCTGTTCTTCTGGCTGCCGTTTTTCCTCGCCCGATCGTTTATGCATCCTCTCAAATCAGGACACAATTCTGGCCTGTTTTTGGAACAGGGGTTTTGAGCATCATCATTTTTACCGGGCTTGTCGTCTTTTCGGCTTTTCTCTCACTCATACTGATCGGCATTCCAATCCTCATCGCCCTCGTCTTTCTCGGAATCGTCATCAAGATCTTCGGCCGCGTCATTCTCTTCTACTTCTTTGGGGAAAGCCTGTCCAAGGCTTTTAGGAGCAAGAATCCTTCGGTCATTGGCGCTGTTATCCTGGGTTTTATCCTGGTGAGTTTCATCGGATTTATTCCGATCTTTGGCTCTTTGTTCTACTTCGTCCTGAGCATACTCGGTTGGGGCGCTGTCATCCGAACAAAATTCGGCTCAAAAAACAACATCGCAAGGGTCAATAAGGAAGTTACGGCCTAAAAGAATCAGAGTTCAAGAATCTCTTTTTCCTTAGCCGCTCCAAGGTCTTCAATTTTTTTTGTATTCCCGTCCGTGATCTCCTGAAGCTTATCGTATCCCCAAAACTTGTCGTCTTCAGTGATCTCCTTGTCTTTTTCCATCTGTTCGACCTGCTCTTTCGCATCTCTTCTCATTATCCGAAGAGCTGTTTTTTCGTCCTCGACCATGGCTTTGATATGTTTGGCTATGTCCTTTCGTCTTTCTTCATCCAGCGGGGGAATGGGAACTTTAAGGACTTTCCCGTCATTGATGGGATTGAGACCGAGGTCTGCGGCGTGGATTGCTTTGTCTATGTTCTCTAAAAGGGTGGGATCCCAAGCTTGAATCTGGATCAAAGTCGGGTCAGGAACTGTAAGCGTGGCCACCTGGTTAATGGGTGTTAGAGTTCCGTAGTAGTCGATCTTGAGATCTTCAAAAATATTGATATTCGCTCGCCCTGTTCGCAATTTTGTCAGGTCTCCACGAAAGTGCTCGACAGAGCCTTTCATCTTTTTTTCCAGTTCTCTCAAAACATCTTGAACCATTATTCCCTCCCGCCTACCGATATTTTTCTGAATTATTCATAAAAAATGTCGATTATAAATATAGAGGATATTCAATACAGAACACTCAAAATGATATGCAATGAAATCAATACAGGATATTAATATTGCTTTAGTAAGTATAAATATCGACATTTTTTATGAATAATTCAGATAGTTAAAAGATGCGAGTTCCGACCTTTTGCCCCAGCACAACCTTTTTCATATTCCCCTTCTTCCTGAGGTTAAAGACTATGATCGGGATATTGTTATCTTTGCACAGAGAGATGGCTGTCGTATCCATAACCCGCAGCCCTTTTTTAATAACGTCTAAGTATTCGATGGATTCAAATTTCCGTGCCTGCTTGTCTTGCAGAGGGTCGGCAGAATAAACCCCATCCACTTTTGTCGCTTTCAGGATCACCTGTGCACCGATCTCAAGAGCACGCAGGGCCGCTGCCGTATCGGTCGTGAAATAAGGATTGCCTGTGCCTGCGGTGAAAATGAGGATATTTCCAGTCTCAAGATAATTCATGGCATTCCTTCTGACAAAAGGCTCTGCGACACCACTGATCTCGATAGCAGAAATATGGCGCGCTCCAATCCCCTCTTTCTCAAGGGCATCCTGAAGAGCGATCCCGTTGATCATGGTCGCCAGTAAACCCATGTAGTCAGCAGATGCTCGATCCATCCCCGCTTCCGTTCCATAGATGCCGCGGAATATGTTGCCGCCACCGATCATGATGCCGATTTGGACATGCAAATCGTGGATCTCTCTGATCTCGTGAGCGATAGCCTTGGCGGTATCCACACTGATGCCGAAGTCCTGCTGCCCTAAAAGAGCTTCCCCAGAAAGTTTTAGTAGAATTCTGCTGTATACAGGCTTGACTTGAGACATGGTCTGTATATTTTATTCACCCAGTTCAAAACGGGCAAATCGTCTTACCTGGATGTTTTCACCGAACTTCGCGATAAATGATGCCACATGTTTGCTGACCGAAATCTTATCATCTTTCACATAAGGTTGGTCCATCAAACAGACTTCTTCAAAATATTTCTTGATTTTCCCCTCAACGATCTTATCAACGATCTCGGGCGGCTTGTTGGAATCTTTGAACTGCCCTCTGATGATCTCCTTCTCTTCATCCAAAACCTCTTGGGGAACTTCTTCCGAAGAGACGTACGTGGGATTCAATGCAGCAATATGAAGGGATATGTTCTTGACTAATTCCTGGAACTCTTCATTACGCGCCACAAAATCCGATTCACAATTCACTTCGACCAAAACACCGAGCTTACCATTGAGATGGATGTACGAACCGACGAGTCCTTCCTTAGCTTCACGCTCCATCTTATCCTTGGCCCGGGCATATCCTTTTTTTCTCAAAACAGTGATGGCGTTTTCGATATCTCCACCTGTCTCCTGGAGAGCACTTTTACACTCCATCATCCCGATCCCTGTTCTATCACGAAGGTCTTTGACCTGTGCTGCTGTAATTTCCATAACAGACTCCTTGCTTATTCCGATTTCTCAGGTTCCGCTGAACCGGCTTCTTTCTCCGCAGGCTTCTCCTCTTTTGTAGGTTTTTCTTCTTTGGCAGGTTTTTCTTCTTGAGGGACCACTAGATCCTCGACCGGTTTCGCCTTATCACTCCCCAGAGCTTCTTCAACAGCAGGCATCTCTTCAACAGGAACACCCTCTTCTCCTTCTGCGAAGGGTTCTTCTTCCGCCTTAGCCTCCAAGAGTTCCCTCTCGATTTTCTTCTTCTTGCCTTCCATCACGATCTCGGCAATTTTCGATGTGAACAGCTCGATGGCTCTGACAGCATCATCATTGCCGGGAATGGGGTAATCGATATTCTCTGGGTCACCGTTAGTATCAACAATAGCAACAATCGGAATCTTAAGCTTGAGCGCTTCTAGAAGGGCAATTTCCTCTTTTGTGGAATCGATCACAAAAAGCACTCCAGGCAACTCCAGCATATTCTTTATTCCCCCCAGATTTTTGGAGAGCTTTCTATAGACCTTTTCCTGCCGGGATTTCTCTTTTTTTGAGAGGAGATCCCAGCGTCCATCCGCCTTCATCTCTTCCATCTCGATCAGTCGTTCCACACTGCCGCGGATGACATCGAAATTGGTCAACAATCCTCCCAGCCAACGCTGGTTGACATAGCACGATTCACATTTCAGGGCATAATCTTTGACGATGTCCTGAGCCTGTTTTTTTGTTCCAACCATAAGGACCTCTTTACCGCTCTCCACAACACCCTCAACAAACTGAAGCGCATCTTTAAAAAGCTTGATCGTCTTTTGCAGGTCGATGATGTATATTCCATTCCTCTGGCCGAAAATGTACTCTTTCATCTTGGGGTTCCACCTCTTGGTTTGGTGCCCAAAATGAACTCCCGCTTCCAAAAGTTCTTTCATCGTTACAGAAATCAACTCCAGTCCTCCCTTTATCTCTTGTGGTATTGAGGTGCCTTACGAGCGCCCAACAATCCGTATTTCTTCCGCTCTTTTTCCCGCGCATCCCGGGTCAGCAGTCCCGCTTGCTTTAAGGTATTCCTCAGTTCTTTATTGAATTCAAGCAAGGCTCTTGCAATTCCAAGGCGTATCGCCTCGGCCTGTGCATTCATGCCTCCTCCATTGACCCGGATGAAGATATCAAATTTACTTTCTGTCTCGGTCAGACGAAGGGGCCGCTTGATGGTGTGTTTATAACTATCTAAAGTAAAGAATTCTGTGAAGGGACGAGGCCTTTTATTCACATACAGAGTGATATCCCCTTTCCCGGGCCTAAGATAGACTCTGGCTACCGAACTTTTTCGCCTTCCTGTGCCGTAATACTGTATTAAACTCAAGATTCCTCCTAGATCTGATATTCCTGTGGCTTTTGAGCTTCATGAGGATGATCAGGCCCTGTATAGACTTTCAGTTTTTTGAACATGGCGCGACCGAGTTTGTTTTTGGGAATCATGCCTCGGACCGCCTTGCGCAGGACATCTTCCGGATTCTTCTCCAGCAGTTCTTTTAAAGTCCGCTCCCTAATACCTCCCGGGTAGCCGGAATGGGAATAATACTTTTTCTGCTCCAGCTTCTTGCCCGTGACTTTCACTTTTTCTGCGTTGATCACAACGACAAAATCTCCGCTGTCCATGAACTTGACAAACTCAGGATTCCTCTTGCCCTGAAGCAAGATAGAAATTTCAGTGGCCAATCGCCCGAGAATTTTTCCATCGGCATCGATCAACCACCATTTCCGTTCGATTTCGTTTCTTTTAGGTACAAATGTTTTCATTATTCAAAACCTCAGAATTAACCTAATGAGGGTTAGTGATTGCATAAAATACTAAAACTTGGGGGAGTTGTCAACCTCTACATACCCGAAAATAAAGAGGTTAAACCCGATATTAAGACATACCACTGATCAAATCGGCCAAGAAAATATCTTTTCTGCGAGATGATATTAGTGGAAATATTTTTTATCGCCGGTAGGTTTTACGAAAGGCCCAGGAGGACGGCGTCTTCCAGAATAGATCTTTATGAGAAGTATCCCGACCAAAAAACCTCCGATATGGGCAAACCAGGCAACTCCACCTCCAATGCCCACATTCATAACCTGCAGGAAGAACCAAAGGCCAAGGACAAAGGCTGCAGGGATGGGCACGATGCGGATGAAAAAAAACAAGAAGACCAGGGTCAATACCTTTGCGCGAGGGTAAAGGATCAAATAAGCTCCGAGCACACCTGCTATCGCACCACTGGCCCCGATCATGGGAACCTGTGAGTTGGGATTAAAAATAATATGCGTCACACTCGCGCCCAATCCGGAAAGAAGATAAAAGAGGATAAACCGGAAAGATCCCAGATAATCCTCGATGTTGTTCCCGAATATCCACAGATAGAGCATATTCCCGATGAGATGGAAAAATCCTCCGTGCAGAAACATGGCTGTGAGCAGGGTGAGGGGAGGAGAGAGGCGCGGGACATTGGGAATGGGCAGAGAAGTGAAGTGAGTGATCTCATAGGGAATCGCCCCCATGCGCAAAACATAGTACTCCAGCCCGCTCGGAGAGAATAGTTGGAAAAAAAATATCAGGATATTCAGCCCAAGCAGAGAGACGGTCACATAGGGAATTCGAGTGGTTGGATTATCGTCCCTTAGAGGTATGAACATCTTGTCGTTGTTATTCTAAACGGAAACAAGGAGAATGGGGAACAATAGAACTATCGTTTTTGCTTTATGCTTAAAAAACAGCAAAAAGTCGTGATTATCGAAAATTATCCGATCTTGCTCAGCTCTTCTTCCAGTTTCTTTCTTTCGATCCGTCTTTTTCTCGCATCTTGGAACTGCTGAAGAAACCTATCTGCATCTTCCTCGTAACGCTTGGCTCTGTTCGGATCGAGCTTCACAAGCACACTCTTATAAAGAACACTCAGCCAGGAATAAGGTTCTGGATAAGCGGGATCCAATTCACTCGCTTTAAGCAATGCGGCCTCGCTCTCTCTAGCCAACTGCATCCTTTCATTTTTCGGGAGCGTGGGGATACGATATGCTTTTGACCACCGGTTCACACCCTTTGCAAGCCAGGCTTCGGCATTCTCAGGATTGAGTTTAATGCGTTTCTCATGGAATTCGTTCGCCCGGTCGAATTCTGGAACCGGAATCATCCCTTCATAAAACTGTGCGATATAGGCATAACCCTGTTCATTTTCAGGATCGGTTTCAATTCTCCGCAGATACATTTCCTCTGCCTTCTCAAAGGGCGTCTTTCCTGCAACTTCTTCGCCTTCCTCTTTATCCCCGCCAGCATACCTTTTATAAAACTCGGCTACAACATAGTAATTCCCCATGTTGGTGGGTTCCATCTCCAAAATTCTCAGGTACAGCTGTTCGGCAGATTCAAAATCTCTGATTTTATCGTACATATCTCCCAAGGAATAGATAACTTCCTTGTTCCTCGGTTCGATCTCGTAAGCTTTCAAAAGGGCTTCCAGGGCTTTCTGTTCGATCTCTTTGTTACGTTCTGTCTCTACAGCGGGCTTGTAAAGGCTCTTGTAGCTTTCGCCCAGGAACCGATAGGCTTGAATGAGATCGGGGTTGAACTTTAAAGTCAGCTCATACTCTTCAATGGCATCCCGGTAATGGTTATCCGTAAAATGAGCATTGGCTTTGGAGAAGTGATAGTTAGCTCTCAGCTTGTTATAGCTGATCTTGTCGCAGCTGGTCGTTATTGCTATCACACTAAAAGCCAGTAGAATCACAAGAGAGATACTCATCCATCTTCGAGACATCATGACCTCCTATTCGTCGAATCGAATCCTTAGGCAGAGTGATAATGCCAAAAATAAATTTATAAAGCATGTACGGTTTAAAGTCAAGGGAAACATAGCCTCTAAATCCGTGATGAATAATATCCGAGTATCCCAATTGGTGATTTCGAAAACACTCTCAGTTTCCCCAGCGAGGAAAAATAAATGGATTTTCTCCACCACACAATTGGGATACTTAATAACGCAACTTGTGTTCCTACGATCACGGATTTGGAAATGCTTCCATTCAAAGGAACAGAGGAGTTAAACATGAAAGGCCTGATTTTGAGCGGAGGGAAGGGAACCAGACTTCGTCCTCTGACTTTTACACAGGCTAAACAATTGGTCCCTGTGGCCAACAAGCCTGTCCTGTTTTACGGGATCGAAGCACTC
>WTAW01000001.1 GCA_013139435.1 Candidatus Aminicenantota bacterium
CGCCTGTTCCAAAAATAGCGGCCTTTTAAATAAAGGTTGTAAGCTTCCTCGTTCACTGTGTGACGCTTGACGATCTTTGTCTTTTCCCCCTTGAGGAGCTTGACCTTCAGATTATCCACGATCGCCAGAGATATCTCATCCTGGATCGCAAAAATGTCATCCATGTCCCGGTCATACCGCTCTGACCACATGTGATAGCCATCCGCAACATTGATGAGCTGGGCTGTGATGCGAAGGCGATTTCCTGCCTTTCGAACACTGCCTTCGAGCACAGTTTGGACATTCAGTGCTTTGCCGACTTCACGAATGTCGATATCCTTTCTTTTAAAAGAAAACGAAGAGCTTCGCGCAGGAACCCGTAATTCACTGATATGTGTCAACGAATTGATAAGCTCCTCTGACAGTCCATCACAAAAGTATTCCTGGTCCTTCTGCGGACTTAGATCCACAAACGGGAGTACGGCGATAGATTTTTCCTCCGCCTCCTGAGCGCGAGGAGCTGTGATTGTTTTTAGCTCTCCGGAAATCTCTCGTGTGGTTGTGATGCTTTCCTTTATGAGCTTCAACTCCGAGAGGATCTCCTCGGCAGTCTGGAACCTTCTTTCCTTCTCCTTTTCCAGGCACTTCAAAATCATACGATTGAGATTATCAGGAATCTGCGGATCAATCGTTTGTGGGGCTTGAGGCTTTTCGCTCTTGTGTTTCATGCCCACAGCAAAAGCCGAATCAGACTGGAACGGCACTCTCCCGCTCACCATCTCATAGAGAATAATTCCCAGAGAATAAAGATCCGATCTCTGGTCGACGTCCTCTCCTCCAACCTGTTCCGGAGACATGTACTCAGGAGTCCCGATGATCACCCCAGCATCGGTTATCCCTTCGGCATTCAAAGAACGGGCGATCCCAAAATCCATGATGTGGGCATTGCCCGCCTTGTCGATCATGATGTTCTGAGGCTTAAGATCCCGATGCACAACCCCCAGCTTGTGGGCTTCCACCAGCCCCTCACACACTTGTTCAACGATGGCAATGGACTTCCCGATGGACAACTGGCTGGCACGTTTGATGAATGCTTTGAGGTCCTCCCCGGGGACGAACTCCATGGTGATGTAAAGAATTCCCTCTTCTTCACCGAGATCATACATGCGGCCGACGTTCTTGTGGACGATCTTTCGGGCGAATTTCAATTCGTTGCTGAAGCGCTCGACCACTTGGGGATCATCAGCGATATCCGACCGAAGCAGTTTCAGTGCGATCTCTTCCCTTATCCTCTTGTCAAAAACCTTGTAGACCCTCCCCATACCACCCCGTCCCAATTCCTCGAGAACATCGTATCTGTTGGCAAAGGTGCTCCCTCTTAGTAGTGCTTTTGTGGGAATTTGCAGCGTATGGGTCTGTGAAAGAGACACACCATCTTTAGACTCTAGAGGAGTGGCGCATTTGCCACAGTAAATCGTATCGGGCGGGTTCGTGTGCTGACACTTTTGACATTTCATGGAGCTCTATCTTTTTACCAATTTCCGCTATCCGAGTCAAACAAAATCGAATTGAATTCGGGGGACAGCATACTTAATTCATATCTACGAATTGCATAGATCAAAAACACCTATACACTTTCTTTTTCAGTTTTATGCCCTTTATAAGGAGCCAACTTGTGAAGACGGTAGATGGAATAACATTTGACTATGATCAGGCCAATAGCAAAAACCGTGGCAAACAGCCAGAATTGAGGGAAGAATATGAGCGTAAAAGTGATGACGACCGTATTCGCAGGTTTGGCTAAAAAGCTAAAATTCAACTTGTGCACTGTTTTATCGACCTTGTAGAAGTGATTGATAGAAATGAGGTCGAACTTGAGGAATTGATAGCTTAAATAAAAATCTATGAATGCAAAGTTGATCACAAAAAGAGCTACGGGAAGTGCGAGCTCAGGCCTGAAAACCAAAAAGATAATATAAAAAAAGAGGAATTCCACTCTGTCGGCGATGATATCGATCTCCGCCCCAAAAATGGTTTCCTGCTTGAAGAACCGTGCATAGTTACCATCCACAATATCGCCGATCCAATGAATGACCAGACCGATATAATTATATGTGAGGTTCATTTTCACGATCGCCAGCATAAAAAATACTATCGAACCCACAAACCTGATCAAGGTGATCACATTCGGAATACTAAAAATGCTTTCCGGCGGAAGAGGTGAAAATATTTTGATCTTTTGACCGTTTTCCATTTCGTTTGCACTCCGGGGAAGAAGCTCTATTTCATACCAAAATAAGATTGGGCCGTCAAGTAAATTGAAAAAGGGGGAATAAGAATTGAACAATTTTTTTTTGTATACGTATTATTCTTTTGTAGATGTATAGTGCCGGACGTGAATTCATGAAAAGATCTGTCCAAGCTAAAAAAACTTGAATATTAACTAAACTTTTAGTTGACAAACTAAAAGATTAGTTGTATATTGGAACTACCATGAAACAACTCACAAAAGCCGAAGAACAGATCATGCACATTTTATGGGAAATAGATAGAGGTTTTGTGAAGGATATCATCGAACATCTTCCCGCCCCAAAACCTGCCTACAACACGGTCTCGACCATCGTCAGGATCCTGGAAAAAAAGGGATTTGTCGCACACAGATCCTTCGGAAATTCCCACGAATATTTTCCAACTATTAACAAAGAAAATTACACAAAGGCCTATTTGAAAAGTTTTGTCAGCAACTATTTCAGCGATTCTTATTCAGAAATGGTCTCCTTCTTCACTAAAGACAAGGACATGAGCCTCGAAGAATTGGAGGAGATCAAAAAAATGATCATTGAAGAGATCAAAAAACAAAAACGGGACGAAAATGAGTGATTCACTTCAATATCTTTTAGAATCCGGGGCATGCCTGGCAATTTTCTATTTGATCTATTGGGTATTTCTCAAAAAAGAAACGTTCTTCAAATTTAATCGATTTTTCTTGATTTTATCCATCCCCTTGTCCTTTGTTATTCCACTGCTCAACATCACCTCACCCATTAGGACTAGCGCTGTTTTCGAAGAGGCCTATATGGCGGGTTCCGCAGCTGGGACTCAAGGCCAACTCTTCAGCATCTCCGACATTTTCTTGCTTGCTTTTTTCATTGGCAGTGCTTTTTTCCTATTTCGTTTTGTGCTCCGCCTGACACAGATCCTGCTCTTGATCAGGAAATATGGATACCATATTTATGATGGCGTAAAAGTGGTTGCCACCGACACCGAAACAGCCCCTTTTTCATTCTTTAATTTCCTATTTATCAGTAACTCAGACATCACGGATCACAGGTTCGAGAGGATCCTCACCCATGAGACGACGCATATCAAGCAATATCATTCTATAGATCTGCTTATTATGGAATTGCTAACCATACTCCAATGGTTCAATCCTTTTGTATGGCCATACAAAAAATCACTAAAGGAGA
>WTAW01000104.1 GCA_013139435.1 Candidatus Aminicenantota bacterium
TGGAAGATGACGAATCCCAGCAGGACTCCCGTGAAACTGAAGAAGAACTGGGAAATGATGATCAGGGGCTTGGCCATGGAGTTGAACTGGGCCACCAGGATGACAAAGATCATACCCAGGGCGATAAGCAGGGCCACCTGCAGGAAACTACCCACTTCGGCCTGCATATCTTGCTCTCCCGTGAACTTGACGGTGTAGCCCTCAAGGACCGGGAAATCAGGCAGGTTCTGGTTGATCTGCCGGATGATTTGATTGGCGTTATACCCCCAGAGTACATTGGAGGATAGGGTGATGGTGCGTTGGTTGTCGATACGGGCGATCCCCCCGTAGCTTGTAATGTGGGCGACCTCCGCGATAGCCGAGAGAGGGATCATGTTGGGAGGGGCATTCCCGCTTTTAGAAGGGACACTGATCTCCTGGCTGAGCAGCACGTCGATATCGCTGCGAAAACGTTTGTCAAGGCGTAGCTGAATGGGGTACTCATCATCTCCTTCCCTGAATTTGGAGATTTCGCTGCCGTAGATGGCGGACCGCAGCGCCATGCCGATGGTGGCGGTGTTGATGCCGAGTTTATTGGCTTTAGCTCTATCAATGTGCAGGATGAGCTCTGGTTTGTTGACTTCCATGCTGGATTTGAGCTTTTCGACCCCAGGAATGTTCAGGGAATTGATGAAAGCCAGTAGCCTCTGGGAGATGTCTACCAATTCGTCGATATCATCCCCCTTGATCTCGATGTTTATGGGCATCCCCGAGGGAGGCCCCATAGCTTCCCGGTCGATCCGGATCTGCGCTCCGGGGATACCCTTGACCCCTTCCCTCAGATCTTGCAGGTATTCCGTAGTGGGTTTTCCAGTACGGAATTTATATTCCACGAAGGAAACGGTCACTTTGGCCAGTTTGTCTAGAGTGAACCGTTCGAAGAGGTCGCTGCCGGCGTTGACCGCCACATTGGAGACCACGGATTCCACATCCGCATTGTCTCTTCCTATGACTTCGAACACCTTCTCCTCGACCAACATGCAGACTTCGTTTGTGACGTCGATATGGGTGCCCTCTGGCATGGTGATGTAAACCATCAGAGTGTTGGGATCTCCACCGGGGAAAAACACCACCCGGGGAGGGGCTATTCCCATCAGAATAAAAGACAGGAACAGCATCACCACGGCCCCGACCACCACCAGATAGGGCCGTTTTCCTTTAAGAAAAAAGGCCAGGATTTTTTTATAGGAACTCAGGAAGACCGGAAGCACGCAGCATTGGAATTTTTCAATCAAGAAATGCAGCACGAATTTGAATAGATAATAAATCACAAGGCCGAATAACAGAAGATTGGCCAGGATCCTGACATTGGCGAGGTTGAAGAGCACGATCAGAGCGATCGTTCCCAAGGTTATGACTATCACCTTGGGAGTGAGTTTACGGCCCTGAGAGTTATCCTCTTCAGAGAGTGGACGCTTCATGAAGGAAACCGCAAACACCGGATTCATGACATAGGCCACGAAAATGGAGGCCGTAAGGGTGATGATGATGGTAATGGGCAGGTAGGACATAAATTTCCCGGCGATCCCAGGAGTGAAGATCAGCGGAAAAAAGGGCGCGATGGTCGTCAGCGTTCCCGTAAATACCGGCAGAGCTACCTCTCCGACGCCTTTTTTGGTGGCATCCATGATGGAAACGCCGGTGGTAGTATGGTGACGGTAGACATTTTCCACTACCACGATGGAGTTGTCCACCACGATTCCCAGCACCATTATGAAGGACATCAGCACCACCATGTTAATGGTGAATCCGACGACCGGGATCAGAATAAAGGCGATCACCATGGAGAGAGGGATAGAGATCCCAACGAAGAGGGCATTGGCCTCTCCCATGAAAAACATGAGCACGAAGACCACCACAATAAAACCCAAGATGACGGTGTTAAACAGGTCATTGACACTGTTCCGGGTCTGGATGCTGGTGTCGCCCGTTAGGGTAACGATGAGGTTTTCCGGGGCGGTCCTCTGGAAATCCGCCACGATGTTCTTGATCTTATCCACGGCAAAAATCAGGTTCTTCCCGCTCTTTTTGATGACGTTGAGGGTGATCACATCCCTCCCGTTGAGGCGGGCATAACTCTCACGGTCCTTGTAACCGTCGACCACTTCGGCGACGTCTTTGACATAGATCCCTTCCTGCAGGAGGATGTCTGCGATCTCCTCCACATTCTTGAATTCTCCTACGGCGCGCAGATTGCGTTTCATGCCATCGGTGTCGATCTGACCAGCGGAGATGGTCACATTCTCCGAGGCGACCGCGCCGATTATGGAATTGAAGGACAAGCCGGCGGCCTGCATTTTGTACAGATCGACATTGATCTGGATCTCCCGGTCCAGTGCTCCTGCGATATCGGCGCGTGTGATCTCCTCCAGGGCTTCGATCTCATCTTGGAGCCTTTCGGCCAACTCCTTGAGCTTTACCAATCCGATATCACCCGAAAGGTTAATGAACAGGATCGGAATCTCGGACAGGTCGATCCGGCTGATATCCGGATCCTGGAAGAGGTCGGTGGGCAGCTCGGAGCGGGCATCATCCACAGCTTGTTTGACGTCCAGATAGGCCTGGATCTCATCTGCAGAGAGTTCGAACTCTATGAATATGGAGGAGTAGTCCTGAATGGAGTTGCTGATGATCTGTTTGACGCCGTCGATGCCTTTGAGTTGCTTTTCGATGGGGCGGGTGACTAGATTTTCCATATCAGCGGGTGAGGTGCCGGGATGGATGGGCCCGATCATGAAATAGGGAAACACGATCTCGGGAAACTTCTCTTTGGGTGTGGCGTTGTACTGAATAATACCAAAGATCACTAGGAGAACCGTGAAAACATAGACAGTCGTTCGGTTGCGGATGGCGATGTTGGTGAGTTTGAATTTCTTGTCCTTCATCTTAGCCTTCTTTTTTACTGAGTTCTGTATCAGTCCTGATTTGTAACGGAAACTCTCTGTCCATCAGCCAAATTCTGGAAGCCGGAGATAACCACAAAGTCGCCCGGATTGATCCCTGTCAGGATCTCGACCCTGTCGTTGTAGTTCTCTCCTGTTTGGACCACTTTCCTGGAAGCGATCCAGCGTCCGTTTTCTTTGGTTGCAGAGAACAGGAAGTTTTCTGTTCCTGTTTTTTGGATGATATTTTGGGGGACGACAATGGCCTGGGGATTTGTGTAATCAGTAATGGTCACCACAGCCAGCATGTTGGGTTTGATATTTTTCTGCTCTCTGTGGACCTCGATCTCGATATCGAATGTCCTGTTGTCTGGGTCGATGACCTGTGAAACAGAATCGATGGAATTCTCAAAATTGAGATCGAGAACAGGAATCTCCACACTCACGATAGCATTCTTTTTGATGCGGGAAATGTGATTTTCAGAGAGGGCCGCTACGATTTTTAATCTGGACAGCTGGACGATACGGATCGCCCCTCGTCCTGCTGCTGCCATTTCTCCCTCCTTGATCATGATATCGTCCACAGTTCCGTTAATGGGTGATGTGATCTTTGTCAGTTGGTATTGTTCATTGAGGGTTTCGAGCCTTTTTTCTAAGTTCTCTTTATTGTTTTTGGCCTGTAGGAAATCGATCTCACTGCCGATGTTTTTATCCCACAGCCTTTTGCGGCGTTCAAAGATCGTATTGGCCAGATCTAATGCATTCTCCATTTCGGCGATGCTACTCTCATAGATCGCACCGTCCAGTTCTGCTAACAATTGGCCTTTGGTGACTCTGTCTCCCTCATCGACGAGTATTTTTTTGACGATCCCCGAAGTTTGGGAGGGGATCAGGATGTTGTTGTCTGATTCTACAGTCCCCTGCACCTTGATGAAGTGTTGGAATACTAAGGGATTGACTTGTTTGACAGCCACATACATTAGCTTCTCACTCATCTGTGGTTGTCCACCGCTGCTTTGCGCTATCTCCGCTTCCAATTGTTCGATTTTTTCATTGAGAGCATCCCGTTGCCTTTCCATTCTCTGCAATTGGGATTGTTTGTCTCGAGGGCCACATGCTGTTAACAGAAAAACTCCCAAGATAAGTAAAAGTGTGATTTTTTTCATGGCTTTTATCCTTTGTTTCCACTTATTCATAATTATTCCTGATCCTATCCAGTTTATTCTTCGCGCTTAAAAGAGTGGATATCGCTTGAATATAATTCGACTGTGATAGTAAATATCTGTCATTCGCTTGAGTCAAATCCGTGCTGGATGAGATGCCCTCTCTGTATTTCGTCAAGGTTGCATCATATACGTTTTTGCTCAAATCCATGTTGTCTTTGATATTGAGAAAGTTTTCATATGCCGCACTAAGAGCATTTCTCGCTTGAGCATCTTCCAGTAGAATCCCTTGTGATGCTTGGAGTCTCAGATTACGCGCCTGTTTGAGAACAATGGCCGCCTGAGCAACTCGGGCTTTTTGTCCGCCGCTCTTGAAAATGGGGATGTAGATGTTGATGCCAAACATCTGGCTGCGAAACCAGTCTTTGTTGAAATTGAGAAAGCTGAATCTGTCTCTTTGAGCAACCTGTTGGTAGGTGTAAAAGGCGCTGATCGAAGGCCAGTATTTGGTTCTTGCATTCTTATGCGCCATTTCTGCCAATTTTTCTTGGGTATTCAGCAGCTTATAGTCGATATTCTGACTCAAGTCGAATTTGGCTGAGATGGCTTCCTGGATATCTATTCGTCTAAGGATATCTTCCAGCTTCTCTGTGATCTCGATATTCTTTTCCAGGTCTAATCCCATCTGGAATTTCAACAGCTTATAGGCAACCTCTGTTTGTTTTTGCACATTCTGCAGACTGTTTTTCAGGCCTGTCACGGATATTTGGATCACGTCGACGTCTGTTTTTTCCACGAACCCCTCTTTGTAGCTTTCACTGATCTCGTAGAGCGTTTTTTCCAGATTTTCGATGTTTGCCTTGATGATTCTCTCCGTCTCCTTGGACACTAAAATCAGGAAATAGGTGTTTGTAACAGTCTCTTTCACTTCCAGTTGTGTCCGTTCATAACCTTCATCGGCTAATTGTTGATAGATCTTCGATGTATTCAGCCCCACGATGTAACTGGCGTCAAAGATCTTCTGGTTGACAGTGATGTTGAAGTTGGCGTTATGCTGGGTGCCGAATTGGAGGGCTATTTTTTTATCGGGATCCCCCCCAATAAAATCGGGAATCAAAACTGTCGGCAACTCCAGATTATTGAGGTAGCTTAAGTTAGAATCGATCTGGGGAAAGCCATCTGCCAGTGTCTCTTTCAACTTTTTCCTCGCGGCTTCGACATCCAACAGAGATTTTATGGAATCGTAGCTGTGAAGGACAGCGAATTCCTGGGCGTCTTTGAGGCTGAAACTTTGAATTTCTGAGTCTTGGCCGTGTATTTTAGAGGGAATGAACGGGTTCACACATAAAAACAGTATTCCGATATGAACAAAAAACATTATTACCGGATTCATCCGGGATTTATTCGGGTTTGCCATTGTGTTCACTTCCGTTTATAAGAATTCGAGTCAAATTATGTTATGGATTTTTACAAAGATTGAAAAATCAGGAGTTTTAAGCCTTTATGCCTGTCTCGTTTTCTTTGCTCAATCTTCCTTAAAACGCTCTATAATACCATAAATTCGCTTTGATTTCCTCATGTTTAAACATAGCTTAGTCGAGGCGGTAGTTGGGAGCTTCCTTGGTGATGATCACGTCATGGACGTGACTTTCTCGAATGCCCGAGTGGGATATCTTGATGAATTTTGCTTTCTCTTGAAGCTCCTGCAATGTTTTGCATCCTGCATATCCCATGCCCGCTTTGAGCCCTCCTACCATCATCTGGATGATATGGGCCACACTTCCTTTGTAGGGGATCCTTCCTTCAATCCCCTCAGGGACAAGCTTGGCGTCACTGCGGAATGTGTCCTGGAAATAACGATCCCGGCCCCCCTGGCGCATGGCTTCTACTGATCCCATACCCCGGTAGGTCTTGTACGATCGGCCCTGGAATATGATGACTTCACCCGGAGATTCGTCAGTTCCGGCTAACACGTTTCCAAGCATCACTGTATCTGCCCCAGCTGCAATGGCCTTTGTGATGTCGCCGGAATACTTGATGCCTCCGTCTGCAATGAGCGGGATGTCTTCCTTTTGAATCGCCTGGTAAACGTCTGCAATCGCCGTTATCTGGGGTATGCCTGCGCCGGAAACAACTCTTGTGGTGCATATGGAACCGGGTCCGACTCCTACCTTAACGGCATCAATCCCTATGGCGACAAGGTCTTTGGCTGCTTCGACCGTGCCGATGTTCCCCGCAATGAGCTCCTGTTCGGGGAACTCCTTTTTCAACAGTGCGACAGTGTCCAACACCCTCTGGGAATGTCCATGGGCTGTGTCTACAATAAGGACATCGGCTTTGGCCTCGATCAATGCCTTTGCCCTCTCGAGTGTTTCCTCGGCGACACCTACGGCTGCTCCTACTATCAACCGGCCAAAATTATCTTTGGACGCGTCAGGGTACTGGATACGCTTGAGAATATCCTTGTATGTGATCAATCCCTTCAAGTGAAAGTCTTCATCCACCATAAGTATTTTTTCGATCTTGTGCTTGTGGAAAAGTTTTTCCGCTTCCTCCAGAGAAGTTCCCAGCGGGACGGTGATGAGTTCTTTGGTCATCGCCTCGTCGATAGATAGATTCAGGCGGGTTTCAAACCGGATATCCCGGTTTGTCAGAATTCCCACCAGTTTGTTGTTTTCGTCGACAATAGGAAGTCCAGAAATCCCGAATTTTTTCATCACGTCTTTGGCTTCATAGATTTTGTTTTGGGGTTTCATCGTGATCGGGTCGACGATCATCCCGCTTTCGTGTCTTTTGACCTTGTCCACTTCCTCTGCCTGTTTTTCGATGCTCATGTTTCTGTGGATGATCCCCATTCCCCCCTGCTGGGAGAGAGCGATCGCCATACGGGATTCTGTGACCGTGTCCATGGCAGAGCTGATGAGGGGAATGCTGAGGGATATATTCCGGCTCAATCGTGTCGTGATCTTTGCTTCGGCAGGGATCACGTCACTTTTTGCCGGCAGTATGAGAACATCGTCGAATGTCAGGCCTTCTTTGAGTTTTTCATCCAGCATCGTTCCTCCCTATCTTCTCTTTTTTTTCTTTTTCCTCTTTTTTGGGATAGTAGACCTTGCCTTTTTGGCTCTTTGAGCGGGGATGTTCTGGGGCTGCTGAAAATACATGGGTTGCTCTTTTCTCTCGGGAAGTTCCTCTTCTTCGACCGGTCTCAAGAGGAAGATATACCTGATCGTTTCATCCTCGATCCTGTCCATCATAGCCTGGTACATGTCGAAGCTTTCTTTTTTGTATTCCACCAGCGGATCTCTCTGTCCGTAACCGCGGAGACCTATTCCTTCTTTCAAGTAATCCATGCCCATCAGATGGTCTTTCCACTGAGTGTCGATGATCTGGAGCATGATGACCCTCTCGAACTCTCTCATGCGTGTGATGCCCAGGATCTTTTCTTTTTCTGCATAGGCATCCTGAAGTGTTTTGAGGATCTTTTCTCTGAGCTCCACGTAGTTGATCGTATCCCAATCGATACCCAAAGCATCTATATCCAAACCGAATTGAGCTCCGATGGCCTTTTTGAACCCTTCCACATCCCAATCATCCGGGGATTGTTCTTTATTGGTGTGTGTGTCCGTTGACCAATCGACCAGGGTTTCGATCAATTCATGGATATAATCCTTCATGTCTTTGCCGCGAAGAATATCTCTCCGCAGCGTGTAGACAGCTTCCCTCTGTTTGTTCATCACGTCATCGTACTCGAGAAGGTGTTTTCTGATGGAGAAATTCTGCCCTTCGACCTGCCTTTGTGCTCTTTCGATCGCCCGGCTCACCATCTTGTGTTCGATGGGTGTGCCCTCATCCATCCCTATCCTTCCCATCAATCCCGATAACCGCTCACTCCCGAAAATGCGCATCAGGTCGTCTTCCAGTGAGAGATAGAAACGGGAGGACCCGGGGTCTCCCTGTCGTCCTGCCCTTCCCCTTAGCTGGTTGTCAATACGCCGGGCCTCATGCCTCTCTGTCGCTATGATATGGAGGCCTCCCAGTTCCACGACTTTGTCGTGTTCTGGGTCGGTAATTCTCTTGAATTCCTCGATCTCAGCCTGGATCTCTTCTTCGGGAATTTCCTCCTTCCGGTCTCTGTACTTTTTTTGGATGGCTTCATTGGCCATGTACTCGGGATTGCCGCCCAGCAGGATATCCACACCTCGCCCGGCCATGTTGGTGGCGATCGTCGTGGCTCTGATCCTTCCGGCCTGGGCGATGACCTTGCCCTCCTGTTCATGGTATTTGGCGTTCAAAACGGTATGATCGATCCCTCTTTTTCTCAGGAGAGAGCTGAGGTGCTCTGAATTTTCGATAGAGATCGTTCCGACCAGCACAGGCCTTCCTTTTTTATTATTGTCGACGATCTCATCAGCAACGGCGTTCCACTTCTCTTTTGCTGTGCGGTAGATCACATCGTCGTATTCATGACGGAAGAGGGGCTTGTTTGTGGGGATTTCAACAACGTCCAATTTATAGATAGAGTTGAACTCGGCTGCTTCCGTTATGGCTGTACCCGTCATCCCGGCGAGTTTGTCGTACATCCGGAAATAATTCTGGAAGGTGACAGAAGCCAGAGTCTGGTACTCTTCTTCGATACGGACTTTTTCCTTGGCCTCTAACGCCTGGTGAAGGCCGTCGCTGTAGCGTCTGCCCGGCATCAACCGTCCGGTGAACTCATCGACGATGATGACTTTGCCTTCATTGATCATATAATCCACATCTTTTCTGAAGAGTTGATGGGCCTTGAGCGACTGGTTGATGGCATGGATCAGGTCCATGTGAGTGAGGTCATAAAGGTTTGTCACCTTGAGGTTCTTCTCCGATTCGGTCACACCTTCTTCCGTAAGGTGGACGGTTCTTGTTTTTTCGTCGACCTGGTAGTGCGTCTCCTTATTGAGTCTGCGAACGAGGTTGTCCACTTTGTAATAAATGTCGGTCGATTCCTCTGTAGGGCCGGATATGATTAGCGGTGTCCTCGCTTCGTCGATCAAGATGCTGTCCACCTCATCCACGATCGCATATGAGTGGGATTTCTGGACCAGGTCTTCAAGACGGAACTTCATGTTGTCACGGAGATAGTCAAAACCGAACTCGTTGTTGGTGCCATAGGTGATGTTACTGTTGTAGGCTCTGTGTCTCTCGAATTCCGGCATATCGTGCTGGATTGTTCCTGTTTCTAGACCAAGAAAAGAGTATATCGGACCCATCCACTCCGTATCCCGTTTTGCCAGGTAATCATTGACCGTGACGATATGAACGTCTTTACCTTCCAGTGCATTCAGATAGGCAGGAAGAGTGGAGACCAGAGTTTTTCCCTCCCCTGTCTTCATCTCTGCTATCTTACCCTCGTGAAGGGCCACACCACCCATGAGCTGGACATCGAAATGCCGCATATGCAGAGTGCGGATGGCAACTTCGCGGACGACAGCAAAGACTTCGATGAGCAGGTCGTCCAAGGAGGCGCCTTGGCTGAGTTTCTCCTTGAATTCAGCCGTTTTGGCTTTCAGTTGAGAGTTTTCGAGTGATTTGAGGCCGGATTCCAACTCGTTGATGGCCGTTGCGTAAGGCTGGAGTTTTTTTATGTCTCTTTCGGTTTGTGTGCCAAAGAGTTTTCTTATCAGATACTTGTACATTTTCTATTTTGTAACAAAAACCCCCTGAGTTGTCAATTCTCACAATTTTAAAACATCCCTAAAACAGTGATGAATGACGTCAGAGTGTCCCAATTGATGATTGCGAAAACGAACAACAGGACAGCAGTACGGCTCTATTTAAACGCAATGTGAATTCATCACGCTTTTTACGGATGTTTGCGATTCTGAAGAATCACTTCATTTTCAGCTCGGATTAATGCTATAATATGAACAAATATTTAGCTCTCTTTCGATATATCTTGAGATAATCTAGAAAACGAAAGGGAGTTATATCTCCTGAATATCATGGAAGATCGAGTAAAAAAAAGACTTTTAAAATCTTTGGACGCTGTTCCTCCTTTAAAAAGGATCATGCTCTCCAAGGATCCTTTTGAGGAAAAACGAAAACAAGTCCTCGAACTGTTGACAAAAATGCTGATTGATTGTTTTGAAGAAAATCCCGACGATCCTTCTCTCAAGTGGGTCTTGAGACGAGATTCTATCCTTGTCTTTCGCAATGTCATATCACGCCGTAGCGCAGTACTCGCTGAATTCAGTTTACTAAAGTACATCGATGATTTGATTCACGATAAAAGGAAAAATTCTGTTGCTCTCCCAACAAGCGGTTTTTTTGCTGAGCTTGACCATCTTTTTCGCGGCATTTCTGGCCGGGCAGAGGTGTATCACGAAAGTGTGCCCGCGTTCGCCAAACACCATGGCGTTAAGGCGGCGAAACTCCGGTCAGCCGATCTTTCCCGAATGGCTAGATCTGTGGAAAAATTCAGCACACGATACCCTAGTGGCCTCGATGAGGATGCTAAACGACGCCGGTACAAGAACAAGCAAAGGATCCTCCGGTATTTTGATGCCACTGGTTCTGAATGGGACAATTGGCAATGGCAGGTCCGCCATATCATCAGGGATGTGGAGACACTGAGTACGCTGGTAAAGCTCACAGATGAAGAATACGAAGCCGTGAAGTTAACCAAAAAATATAGAATACCATTCGGTATTACTCCTCACTATCTGTCTTTGATGGATCTCGAGCCCGATCAAGGAAGAGATCAGGGCATCCGGGCCCAAGTGATCCCGTCGCTGTACTACATCAACAGATTAAAGGAATTCAAATCCAGTGATGAAGGTTCAATGGATTTCATGCTGGAACGGGACACCTCGCCTATAGAGGGTATTACCAGGCGTTATCCTAAGATCGTCATCCTAAAGCCCGTATTGACTTGTCCCCAGATCTGTGTGTACTGCCAAAGAAACTGGGAGATCGAAGATGTTTACTCACGTGCAGCCATACTTCCAAAATCCAAAATTCAGAAAGCTTTGGATTGGATAGCCAAGACTCCTGAGATCAACGAGGTTCTCATCACAGGGGGAGATCCATTTCTATTGTCCAATGAAAGGCTAGAAAATCTGCTCTTTAAGCTTTCGCGTATGGATCATATCCAGAGGATCAGAATAGGCACACGAATGCCTGTAACGTTGCCGCAACGGATCACCAACACGCTGGTCAAGGACATCAACCATTTTCATATTCCTGGAAAAAGAGAGATCCTTATCGTATCTCATTTCGAGCACCTGTATGAGATCACTCCACAATCTTTAGAAGCTGTCCAAAAATTCCGGCATTATGGAATAGAAGTCTATAATCAGCTCGTGTATACTTTTTTCAATTCGCGTAAATTCGAGGCCGCTACTCTGCGAAACCATTTGCGCTTGATCGGAGTCACTCCTTACTACACATTCAACGCCAAAGGGAAAGAAGAGACGAACGAGTTTCGTGTTCCCATTCCTCGACTGCTTCAAGAACAGGAGGAAGAAGCAAGGCTCATGCCGGGCACCGTCAGAACCGATGAAATTGTGTTTAATGTTCCGGGTTTAGGGAAAAATTATCTGCGTGCGCTTCAACATCATGATGTCATATCGATTCTTCCTGACGGCTGCCGTGTTTATGAGTTTCATCCCTGGGAAAAAAAGCTGGCTCTGGCCGATACCTATGTCTATACGGATGTTTCTATCTATGACTATTTGCAAAGGCTCAAAGGTATCGGGGAGAACGTGTCTGATTACAGAACCATCTGGTATTACTACTGAGGGCTTTCCCCCATTCCCTCCAGTGTTTCCCCTTCCAGACGTGCGACGATCACAGCTCCACAGCTAT
>WTAW01000068.1 GCA_013139435.1 Candidatus Aminicenantota bacterium
AGAGCCAGCAGGGGGAGTTGAACCCCCGACCTACTGATTACGAATCAGTTGCTCTACCGGCTGAGCTACACTGGCTCCTTGCAAAGATAGTCAAATTGAATACAATAACTATTCTATGATAATTGAACACATCATTCTTAATAAAAATCCAATGACCTGTCAAGTGAAACAGGACGTGTAGAACATGATCATCAAGCGACTGGAGCTCCAAGGATTCAAATCCTTCTCCGAAAGAACCAAGATCGTCTTCCATCCAGGTATCACAGCTATCGTGGGTCCCAATGGAACAGGAAAAAGTAACATCGTCGATGCCCTCCTCTGGGTTTTGAGTGGCAAACGCCTAAAAACCCTCAGAGGGGAAAGGGGCAGTGACCTTATATTCAACGGGAACACAAAAACACCGCCCGTGAGCATGGCAGATGTCAACCTCATCCTGGGAGATGGCGACGAAGATCTTATCATAAACCATCGATTTTTCCGCTCTGGTGAGGGCGAGTACCGGATGAACGGTAAGGTCGTTAGACTCAAAGACATCCATGACCATCTCTGGAAAAAGGCCATCGCTGAGACAGAATATTTTGTCATCGAACAAGGGAGTATCGGTGTTTTTCTCTCCTCAAAACCCCTTGAAAAGAGGCAACTCCTCGAGGAGGCTGCCGGGACGGCTTTCTACAAAGATAAAAAAAAGCAGGCAGAGAAAAAACTGGAAAATAGCGAACAGAACATGGACCGGCTAGAAGATATCATCGCAGAAGTGGCCAGAGGGAAGAATTCACTCAAAAGGCAAGCCAGTGCCGCTATTCGGTACAGACAATTAAGAGAGACGATCCGAGAGTACACACTCTTTCTTTTCCGGGAGAAAATTCACAACCTTGAAAAAAGTCAAGCTGAAACCGCCGTCAACTACAGAAGATGTCTAGAACATGAACAAGACCTAGTTTCGCGGTTAAAATCAGAGGAGCGACACCTGGCTGAAAAGCGGAAAGAAGTCTGGGAGATCGAGACATCTAACAAACAGGAAAAGGAAGACCTCTTCGCCCTCAAAACACAACTCTCCCGTTTAGAATCGGATCAAGATAAGGAAGAAAAACGCATTGATTATTTTGCCGAAAATAGAGCTAAAGCCAAAAAGGACAAAGAGGAACTCCAAAATGAAAAGAGTGCACTGGAGGAGGAGAAAACAGCATCAGAAGACACACTCCTCAGTTTGAATCGTGCGCTTGAACAAAAACAGAAAGAACTGGAGGAGATCTCTCAAGACACACAGGTCTCTGACGATAACCTTCAGCAAAAACAAGAAAAGATCGAGTCTCTCCGCAGCGAACTCCTTGAAAAACTCTCCATCCAGACAGAAATCAAAAATGAAGCCAGCAGGTACGAAAAAGAGGTCGAACTGATTATGCGTCAGGAGGATAAGCTCAAATTGCAGATCGATGAGCAAAAGACCCTATTCAACGAAAAAGGCGACACAATCAAACAAAACACTGTTGATCTGGAAAAGCTTCAGAAAGACCTTCGGACAAAAACGGAAGAGACCACGGATGTGCAGACTGCCACTGAACATCTCAACTCCGAGATCGAAAACTTGCAAGGCCAACTCGAAGAACTGGAAAAAAAGAAGGACCAAAATGTCCACCATCTTCAGGCATTGGAAAAACTTGAAGAGAAAGAACGTGGCGAGGACATGACTGCAGATATTCCTGGCTCATTGGGGATCCTGGCCGACTTGATCGAAACAGACCCCGACCATGCGCTCCTCATCGATGTCTTCTGGAAAGAAGAAGCAAAGGCGAATCTTATCGCTGCCGAAGATTTCCTGAAGAATCTGTCAGAGCATCAGCCGGCCGGGAATTACTTTTTGTTCTCTTCCCATAAAAAGGGCTCAGTCCCCGAAGAGGTCGAAAAGGACCCTAGAGTCATCGGACTTCTCAAGGCAGCTATCCAGTTCGACTCAAAAATCAAGGATTCCTTCTCGCAGTTTGAAGAAGCCGTCATCGTTCAAGATATCAAAACCGCTGTCGAACTGTGGCTTCAGTATCCCACAATCAACTCTCTTACGATGAAGGGCGAGCTTCTTTGCGCATCGGGACTTTTGAAGATTGGGCCGAAAAAGGAGGGAATGTTCTCTCTCAGCCAGGAGATGAAAGCACTGAAAGAAACGACCGAGGGGATAGATACACAGATTTCGCCACTGACACGGAGGATCGAAGAGAAACTCCAAACTCAGAGGGATCTCCAAGAAAAAAAACAAGAGGCATCTTCATATCTATCGAAACTCTACCGACAGATCGATGAAAAAGAGAAGGATAAAGTTTACTATCGATCCGAAACCCAGAAGATCGAATCCAATGTTTATCTCCTTAAAAAAGAGTTGGATGTCCTTCTAGAAGAAAAGCAAGAAAAGAGCTTAAAACTGGAAGATCTCACAAAGACAATAAAAGAATTGGAAGATGCTGAGGCAGTGTTAAAGAAGGACGTTCAAGAAGAGGAAGAACACTTGACATGCCTCAGAGGAAATATCAGCCAGAGCAGAAAATTCTTTTTCGAACTCCAATCAGGAGTGGATATCACCCAAGAAAAAATCAACAACACAAAATCCCAGATCCGAACCATCTCTCAGAGGACGCAAAGTATCGAGTCCAAAATGGACAGTCTCGATGAAGAGTACAAGCTCTCAAAGGCTGAAGAAAATAAATCCAAGATGCGGATCCATGAATTTTCCTCAAAAACCTCTAAACTTAATAAAAAGATCGAGGATAAGCAAACTCAAGAAATCGACCATGAATCTCGCTTGAAAACAGCGCAGAACGAACAGCAAAAGATGGAACAACGACTGGAGGAACGGCGGGAGACCTATGAGGCCAAAAAAGAAGACCGCGTTCAGTGGGAGATCAAAAAAGCAGAGAGAGACCGGGATATCGCCAATTGTGAGGAATCCTGCTGGCAAGAGCTTAAAAAAACCCTGGATGAAGTCAAAAAAGACATTCAGCTGGAGTCACTTCCCGATATTAACGTTGAGGAATATTTGAGTAAAGCTAAGGAGAAGCTCCAGACGTTTAAGGCTGTGAACCTCATGGCTGAGGAAGAATATCTCATCCAGAAAGAGCGTTACGAATTTCTCACACAGGAACGCGATGACCTTCGAGATTCCATCGACACAACAAAGGAAGCCATTCGAAGGATCGACCAGGAGAGCAAAACACAGTTCTTGAGCGCATTGCACGAGGTGAACAAGAATTTTAAAGATGTATTTGCCATTCTTTTTGAAGGTGGGCATGCTGAACTTAAGCTGATTGACCCTAATTCACCCCTGGAGAGTGGTGTGGAGATTATCGCACAACCCCCGGGAAAGAAAGTCCAGAGCTTAGGGCTCCTCTCAGGAGGGGAGAAAACCCTGACCAGTCTGGCCTTCTTCTTCGGACTTTTCAGGTATAAACCCACGCCCTTCTGTATCCTCGATGAAGTGGACGCCGCATTGGATGAGAGGAATCTCACCAGGTTTCTCAATCTGATGAAAAAAATCAAGGATCAGACTCAGTTTATCATCATCACGCACAATTTTAAGACCATGGAAGTTGCAGATTATATCTACGGGACATCCATGGGTGAACCGAACATCACCACGATATACGCCATGAAGATGGAAAAAAAGAAACAGGAAAAACCCGGATGAAAGTACAGCTCTTTGTTTCACCCGGAGGCTACTTTGCCGAACGATGGACCAAAGGGTCTTCCATGCCTCATCTCGGCCTTCTATACATTGCAGCCGTCCTGGAAAAGGAAGGACATGAGATAAGGATTGTCCCAGCAGACATCTTAAAGCTCAACTGGAATCAAATCGCCGAGGAGATCAGGACATTTAAAGCAGACATCATCGGTGTCACATCCACCACAGAAAATCGATTTCAGAGTTTTGACCTCATCAAGCTGGCGAAAAAAGAACATCCGGAGGCTCTGACCGTCATGGGAGGACCTCATGCCTCAATGGCCGCTGAGGACTGTCTTGCACACATTCCCGATTTGGATATCGTCGTTAAGGGCGAAGGGGAAGAGACCATGCGCGAACTCTGTCGCGCCCTTGAAGGGGACGGCGGCAAGGAAACTCTCAGTTCAATCGCCGGGATTTCATACAGGAAAGATGAAAAGATCCATACAAATCCCATACGTCTACCTATTAAAGACCTGGACACCATCCCCCGCCCTGCCTATCACCTCATTCCCTTTGAGACATACAACTTCCGCTTTGAAGTCCCAGGCCGAGGACAACTTCCTGCTGTCAACATGATGTCCAGCCGTGGGTGTCCCTTCAACTGCAACTTTTGCGCAACCCCCATAAATTGGGGCCGTCTTGTGAGGATGAGGAGTGCAGAGAACATCATCGACGAGATCGAATTCCTGATCAATGAGTACGGAGTGAAAGTCATTTTCTTCTTTGATGACACATTTAACACAAACCCGAAACGCGTGCACGCGATCTGTGACCTTATTATCGAGCGAAAACTGGATATTTTTTTCAAATGTGATGTCAGGATCGACCTCATCGACAAACCTCTGCTCGTGAAGATGAAAGAAGCAGGCCTCTTCCATCTCTCCTTCGGGATCGAGGCAGGCTCTGAGCGTGTGAGGAACCAAGTCGTCAACAAGAAGATCGAGGTGGATGATTTTCACCATTTGGTCGAGTGGTGCAATGAACTGGATATTATCCCCAATGCCTTTTTCATATTCAGCCATCCGACAGAGACTTGGGAAGAGGCCCAAGAATCCATCAAGATCATCGAACAGTACAAAGACAAGATCGAAGCGAGCGTAGCCATCCTTCACATCTATCCGGGAACTCCTCTGGAAAAAACAGCCAAAGAGATGGGAGTGTTACCTGAAAACTTCACCTGGACAAAAAAATACCGCTCCGGAATCATCACTCTTCCAGCGGCACAAGGGGATGTACCGCTCTTTATCGATCAGCTCACATGGGCACAAGTCAGTGAACTTGTCTTCCGGTGGTCATTGAGCAGGGGCCAGGTATCGATCTTCCGGAAGATCCCCCGAATTTTAACCAACATCCGGTCTTTGGGGGATATCAGGCGCTACACCATTATGGCATTTGTGTACTCCAAGCTAAAACTCAAGAAAATATTCAAAAAATAGGTTGAAATTTCTGGTTCGAATTGAAAAAATATATCCCACGATTTGTATGGAATTATGAAATTGAGTTTCGGGTTTCGGAATTCAGGTTTCGAACTTTAAAGTGAGGAGGGATTATGTCAACATACCTTTACATCATTCTGGCCTACTTGCTCATTCTGACAGCATTCAACTTTTACAGAACCCGACGCATTAAAACCCAAGATGATTTTATGGTGGCTGGCCGAAGCCTTAAAACCAGTGTTATGGTCTTTACGCTGATCTGTACATGGATCGGTTCAGGGACCTTTATTGCAGGGGCCGAGTTCGCAGTCCAAGCAGGATTTTCCGCTATATGGCTCGCAGCAGGCGCTTGGGTGGGTATCATTTTCATCTATTTCCTTGCAGCAAAGATCCGAACGTTCGGCCAATACACGATCGGCGATATTCTCGAAGAACGCTACGGCCCAGCTGCGCGGATATTCGGCGCCATTGCCATCATCATATCCTTTACAGCTATTGTCTCTTACCAGTTTGTCGCCGGCGGGTTTATCCTGAATGTCGCCACAGATGGGGCCATCCCCGAGTCAATGGGCATCATCATCGCTGCGCTCTTTGTTATCCTTTTTACAACCCTCGGTGGGATGATGGCCATCGCCTACACGGACCTGCCCAACGGGATCATCATCGTCCTTGCATGCATACTCTCAGTGCCCTTTGTCTATTTGGCTGCAGGAGGGTTTGAGCAGGCAACGCAGAACCTCGATCCAGGCTATTTTGCGGCTGTAAACGAACAATTCGGAACACATCCCACACTCAAAGTCGCCGGGTACTTTCTTGCCACAATGTTCCTCCTCATGGGAGTGCAGAGCATGTATCAGAAGTTCTACAGCGCCAAGACACCCAAGGATGCTAAAAAGGCGGCGATCTGGTGGATCATAGGCACTATCTTCATCGAAACGGTTGTTGTTGTCATTGCTGTTTTTGCTTACAGCAAGCTCAAAGACCAGATCGACCTGACAATACCACGGGAAGGCGGAAAAATTGTTCTGATGGCGGCCAAAAGCCTTGTCCCTGCACCGGTAGGCATCCTCCTCCTGGGTGCAGCGTGTGCAGTTGTGATATCCACAGGCATGAATTATCTCCTCTCTCCATCCACAAACATCATGCGCGACATCTATCAACGGTTTCTCAACAAAGACGCCAAACAGAGCACCATGGTCGCCCTTCAGAAAATTTGTGTCGTTATCCTTGGAGTCATTGCTTTTTTCCTGGCCATCCGGATGAAATCCGTGCTCAGTATGGCGATCTTTGCGTACACGATCTACGGCGTATCCATAACACCTGCACTCATTGCTGCATTAACTTGGAAAAGAGCGACTAAGATCGGGGGACTAGTCTCCATCATTTCAGGCACTTTTGTGACTATTTTCTTGAGGATCATGGTAGAAGTCCTGCCCCCGGAGATGGCTCCTGAAGGAGATCCCTTGGGGATTCCAATCATCTTTCCAGGATTAGTGGTCTCCATCGGCTCTCTGATTATCGTCAGCCTTCTGACCAAAAAACCATCCCCCGAAGAGATCGCAAAGTTTTTTCCGGAAAAAGAGGCCCTATAAAGGAGCCATGTTTTGCCTTATCTGATCACGATTCTCGTCTACCTCCTCGTTCTATTCGCCTTCGGGCTTCGAATCGCCAAGCGGTTAAAGAACAAAGAAGATTTTCTTGTGGCGGGGAGATCTCTCACGGCACCAGTCCTTGTGGGAACTCTTCTGGCCACATGGATGGGATCAGGGGATATTTTCAGTGTCTCTGACCTCAGTTATAACCATGGATTTTCCTCTCTCATCGGAAGCAGCGGCGGTTGGCTGGGGATCATCATCGTCTTTTTTATTGCCGGGAGGGTCAGACGCTTCGGCCAATTCACGGTCCCCGACATATTGGAAGCAAGGTACAACAAATGGGCACGGATCCTTGCTACGATCACCACGATCATCGCTTACGTAACCATCGTCAGTTATCAATTTCGAGGCGGTGGTTGGGTCCTCAATATCATAACAGAGGGCAGGATCCAGGAAAAGCACGCTATGGCTCTGGTGGCCATCTTTGTCATCACTTATACCCTACTCGCAGGGACGTTATCCGTTGCTTATCTGGATATTCTAAACGGCATCCTTATGATCACAGCGATATTCATCTCAGTGCCTTTCCTAATCCACCATGTGGGAGGAATGGATTATATCGTGGCCAATGTCACCCCAAGAAGTCACTCCATACTGGGAAACATGACAATGGTCCAAGCCATGGGTTATTTTGTCCCCACTCTGCTCCTCGCATTGGGTAACGGCAACATGTATCAGCGGTTTTTTTCTGCCAAAAACGAAAATGAAGCAAAAAAATCTGTGATCGGTTGGATTATAGGAGTGATTCTACTCGGAATAGCGCTCCAGAGCCTGGCAGTGATAGGGAGCAGCTATTTCAAGGGCCTCGAATCCAACGAGGCGGGAAAGATCCTCCTTCTTGTCGCTCACAAAGGGGTACCTGTGGCCGTAGGATGTGCTCTGATCACAGCCGTTGTGGCCATAATCATCTCTACCGCGAACAGTTTTCTTCTCGTCCCTGCAACGAACGTTGTACGGGACATTTACCAGAGGTTTATCAACCCGGATCTGCCCGACAAGAAAATGATCTTTTTCTCGAGGGTGGTGGTTGTTGTGCTCGGGATTATATCGTTCTCTCTGATCTCTTTTTTCCCGCGTATTTTGGATGCGGCATACGCTGCGTATACTGTATATGGAGCGGGGATAACTCCAGCTCTTATCGCCGTCTTTTTCTGGAAGAGAGCAACCGTTTCGGGTGGTGTACTCTCTATCTTAGGGGGATTGAGTATGACTGTGGTCTGGGAGGTCATGAACAAATTCCTAGGGCATTTACCCTTGGGTATCCCGACTGTTTATCCCGCTCTACTCTGTTCATTGGTTCTTCTTTTCGGGGTCAGCCTTCTCACCCCAAAACCTCCAGAAAACAAATGGAAACCTTTTTTCGATTAATCAAGGAAGGAGATGGAAATGAAAACAGGTATCGTGAAGGATATGCGTTATATGGAACACAACATGGGCGATTTCCACCCGGAGAGCCCAAAGAGGATTGAAGCGATATACCAAATGATCGAGAAGGATATCTCATTTCCTTATCTTACGATAGAACCACGCGCAGCCACTGAGGAAGAGATCCAATGGGTTCATACATCATCCTATGTCTCAAAGATCAAAGCCACATCCGGAAAAGAAAGAGTTGCGCTCGACCCTGACACCTCCACATCCGCACGCTCCTATGAAGTGGCCCTTCTTGCCGTAGGAGGGGTGTTGAAGGCCATAGAACTGATCCTGCAGAGGAAGGTCCAAAACGGTTTTGCCTTTATCAGACCTCCAGGACACCATGCAGAGGCATCTCGGGCGATGGGATTTTGCCTTTTTAATAACGTGGCGGTCGGAGCGGAATATCTACTGAAAAAACACAACCACAAGCGGATCCTCATCATGGATTGGGATCTGCATCATGGAAACGGCACTCAGAATTCCTTTTACGACAGGAATGACGTGCTGTACTTTTCGACTCACCAGTATCCCCATTATCCGGGGACCGGCCATTGGAGTGAAACTGGCCAAGGTGATGGCAAAGGCTTCACCATAAATGTCCCTCTGTCTCCAGGAAAAACGGACAGCGATTATTTATACATCTTTGAAAAGCTCCTCTCCCCCATAGCAGAGAAATTTCAGCCGGATTTTATCCTTGTCTCTGCAGGATTCGACATCTACGAGGGAGATCCGCTGGGGGGAATGAAGATCACGGCCGAAGGATTCGGAGCGCTGACGCATGCGCTCATGAGGCTTGCCGATAAACACTGCAAAGACAGGATCCTTTTTGCACTCGAAGGGGGATACAACCTTCAGGGTCTCAGCACAGGCAGCAAAGAGGTCCTTCTTCAATTGAGCGGACAAAAAGAATCCCCCGGTATCCAACCGGATGCCTCTCAGGCTGTTCACCGTGAACTCCAGCCTATTTTCAAAAACCTCAAGAAATTCTACCCAGTCAATCCGTAATACTGTTCAATCAAAACAGCCCATTCAGAGAATGGACACTACGCATGTATGTAATGGAGACAGCACGTCATCTATTATGGACAAAAAAAGGGACAACATCGGGGATGCCAGGCAAGAAAAGTTGGCATAACACTTGCATAAACAAACAGAGTGAAAGAGCGAGAAGGAGATATCAAGTGAAAAAAATTACAGTTTTGGCCACTCTCCTTCTTCTTTTCTTGACCATTTCATACGCGGAAGACCCTGAATACACCAACAACTCCATCGCTCGATTGAGCTATGTGAATGGGAATGCTTTCATACAGAGATCCTCCGAGCTTGCCTACGAAGAAGGCGTGGTCAACATGCCCATTGCACAAGGCGACAGAGTTGGGACAACGGACGGCCGTGCCGAAGTTTACTTCGGAAAAGGCAAATACATCCGACTCGACAATAAAACCAAAGTCGATTTCATAAACCTCCCCAAACGGGGAAACGATCTCATCCAGATCCGGATCTGGTCAGGTCACGTCTATTTCAGTGTAAATTCCCTTGATCGTGAAAAAAGCCTTGAAATTCACACCGCAGATGTTTCGATCTACATTCTTGATGAAGGGCTGTACAGGATTAATGTGAGAGAAAACCAGGAGACAGAGATCTTTGTCTTCAACGGATTGATCGAGGCCGCTGGGGAATCGGGTTCTGTACTCATCAAAGAAGCTCAAAAATTAGTGGCGATCGAGGGACATTTTACATCACGTCCCATCCGATTCCACGCAGTTGCCGAAGACAGTTTCGACAGATGGAATGAAGACAGAGATATCACATTAAGAGAGCGCATGGCACAGAAGTATCTTCCCAGTGAGCTGGATGACTATGAGGGAGAATTGCAGACTTTTGGTGATTGGGCGTACGTCGATCCCTATGGTTATGTCTGGATCCCGCACGACGTCAGGCTTCAATGGCGTCCGTATCACAACGGCCGGTGGATTTGGATCTCTACGTGCGGTTGGACGTGGCTCCCCTATGAATCTTGGGGATGGGTCACATACCATTTTGGTCGCTGGCATTGGCGTGTGGGGATTGGCTGGTACTGGATTCCCACGACAGTCTGGGGCCCTGGTTGGGTCAGCTGGTACTGGGGACATGATTACTGCGGTTGGACTCCGATGAGCTACTATGGTTACCCTGGAGTTGTCATCAACAATGTGTATTACCCCCGCTATGCAGACCCCTATTACCCTTATTATTCTGACGGACTGACGGTGATTCGAAAAAGCCAACTTCAGGCACCGAATATCTCGCACGTTTCACTCGATCATGAATCGGTCCGGAGAATCGGCAAGATCAGCCTTTCAAAGAATCCTCCTGTAGCGAGACCCGAACACCAAAACGTCTCGGTTGAAAAGCTGAGTGAGAATAGAGTTTTCCTCTACAAGAATGAGAAACCCACAGAATTCAAAGGAATCACCCGCGGAACACAAGATAAGGTTATAAAATACCCCGATCTCATAAGGGAAAGGGACAAAATTCAACAAGGATCAAGCTACCCTTCTTCCCCCAAGATCACTCTAAAAATGGAGGATGAAAAGCTGAAAAGCACAACCTCCAAGTCGCCGGTCAGCCGGTTTATTGATTACATATCAAAGGGAAGCAGCCTCTCAGACAAATTCAAGCGATCAAAAGAATCATACAGCAGTTCTTCAACCGATAGGAATACCATAAAATCTCCTAAAAGATCTTCCTCTTCCTCATCAAAAAAATCTTCATCATCCTCTC
>WTAW01000010.1 GCA_013139435.1 Candidatus Aminicenantota bacterium
CTACTCCTGCAAAGCCAACATCGTCGGGAAGCTGGCCATGTTCGGCGATAGGATCATGCGGGCCAAGGCGAAAAAAGTGGAGGCGGAATTCAGAGAGGCCCTGAGCCAAAAACTTAAAAGTCTTCAGTGAAAAAAAAGTCGTAAGGAGGAATGATGAGTATAGATTGGCTAAAAAAAGATAATGAAATCAAAGATCATTTATTATGGGGTGAAGATTTTTGGGGCACGGAGCCTCCCTGCACGATGTATGAGAAGAGGCCGATTCTCGATACGAAAGGCAATGCCGTAGAGGGCCTTTATGCCACCTGGATCACCCTCAATAATCCGGCGCAGTACAACTCTTACACTACAGAGATGGTGAAAGGGGTGATCGCCGGATTCCAGAATGCATCCCTGGACAGGAGTGTTGTTGCTGTCATTTTTACGGCCGTGGGCGACCGGGCCTTCTGTACGGGTGGAAACACCAAGGAATATGCGGAGTATTACTCCGGAAGGCCCAACGAATACGGTGAGTACATGGACCTTTTTAACGGCATGGTGGATTCCATCTTAATGTGTAAGAAACCGACGATCTGCCGGGTGAATGGGATGAGGGTGGCTGGAGGGCAGGAAATTGGCATGGCCTGTGATATTGCCGTATCCGCAGACACGGCCATCTTCGGCCAGGCGGGACCACGGCATGGATCGGCTCCGGATGGGGGGTCTTCGGATTTCCTTCCTTGGTTCCTGAGCATCGAGGATGCCATTTGGAATTGTGTCTCCTGCGAGTTGTGGAGCGCCTACAAGATGAAGAGGTTGGGCCTGGTTACAAAGATCGTCCCGGTCATTAAAGAAGAGGATAAGTTCATCCGGAATCCTGCTGTAATCATCGACAAGTACATTGACGATGGCGAGATCGTCTACGGGGAGTTTGTCAGGGGAGAAGAGGGGAAAAAGGCGAGAGAATTCCTCAAGAGTGCAACTATCGATTTTGAGCTTTTGGATAAAGCCATCCATGAAGTCATCTGGAAGTTCACCAACCTGTTTCCCGGATGTCTCATAAAATCACTAGACAGTGTAAGGGCGAAGAAAAAATTCTTCTGGGATATGGCGAAGAACTACAACCGCCATTGGCTGGCAGTCAACATGGCCACTGAGGCCTTCCTGGGATTCAACGCTTTTAACATGAAAAAAGCGACGGGCAAAGATGTCATCGATTTCGTAAAGTACAGACAGTTGATTGCTGAGGGGAAAAACGTTGACGAAGCTTTTATGGAAGCTGTCCTTCCCAAGCCTGTAGAAGAATAACAGAGCGCAACAATTTAACGATCTACGAAAACAAACGTTAGAAAAAACGATCGCTTAAAACGAGATAAATAAGAGAGGAGGAAAAGATGGATCTAGAAGGAAAGGTTGCCTTAGTGACAGGTGGAAGCATGGGTATCGGCACATCCATTTGTATGGATTTAGCTAAAAATGGAGCGGATGTGGCTTTAACATACCGCAAGCATGGTGCGGAAGCTGAAGCTATTGCGAAAGAGATCAAAGAAATGGGCCGCAAGACTGTGGCTTATAAAGTGGATGTTTCGGAGTTTGAGGCGGTTCAGACACTGGTCGCTGATATTGTCAGTGAATTCGGTCGTCTGGATATCCTCGTGAACAATGCGGGTATGAACTGGGATGGCGTCATCTGGAAGATGACCGAAGAGCAGTGGGATGCTGTGATCAATGTCGACTTGAAGGGCAATTTTAATTTCATTCGAGCAGTTGCGCCCATTTTTAAAGAGCAAAAATCAGGGAAGATTGTGAATGTAACGTCTATTAACGCCATGAGAGGCAGATTCGGCCAGTCCAATTATGCTGCTGCTAAGGCCGGGGCTATAGGCTTGACAAAGACAATAGCCAAGGAACTTGGAAGATCCAGAGTTAATGTCAATGCCGTGGCTCCTGGGCTGATAGAAACGGACATGATCAGCGGCATGCCTGAGGATTTTAAACAGAAATCGAGGGCCGAAACTGTTTTTGATGCCTTGGGAACACCTGATGAAGTGGCCTATGTCGTGACTTTCCTCTGTAGTGAAAAATCTCGTCACATCACTGGAGAGATTATCAAGGTGGACGGCGGACAATACATCTAACCTGGACTATTCATAAAAAATGTCGATACTTTGTTCGACTCGTGAATAGTCCAGGCTAATTATAAAAATGTAGGATCAGCTCCCCGAGCTGACCGAATTCAGGAAGGGATTATTGAATTAGGAGAACAATATATAAAGAAAATTTATTGGTTTAAGGAGAAAATCGCATGAGCAAAGTAGGAATCATCGGAGTTGGACAGAGCAGATTTGTCAGGGGATATCCGGGCTCGATCCGTGAATTGGCCTTTGAGGGATTTAAAGAGGCCATGCAAGATGCCCAGATCTCTGTTGCAGATATCGACGCGTCCATCATCTGTTCTGCACCTGAATACGACAAGCAACGCTCGCCCTCGGGCGTGTTTGCCGAATATCTCGGCCTCATCCCCCAGCCCACATTCTATCTGGAGAGCCTGTGCTCTTCGACCAGTATGGGATTGCGGATGGCCTATTCCCTGGTCAAGTCTGGTCTTCATGATATCGTGGCCGTTGTCGGTTTCCAGAAAATGTCTGAGATCTCTTCGGCGGAATCCCAGGAAAGGATGGGCCGGGGAGCGGATATCCAGTGGGAAAGTCCCTTTGGCACGATGATGCCCGCCTATTATGCCATGTTCGCCCAGGCCCACATGAAAA
>WTAW01000147.1 GCA_013139435.1 Candidatus Aminicenantota bacterium
TTATGGATAACGAAAACGCCTATCTACCAAAACTTGCCAAGATCATCAGCATCAAAGAAGAAGTGAGCGGCGCAAGGCCCATAAAAACATTCCGGGCTCAGCTATTAACAGATACGAACTTTTCCCACCGTTGTGGCCAATGTGCCATGGTGTCTGTTTTCGGCAAGGGGGAATCTATGTTCGCCATTTCCTCCTCGCCTCTAGTCAAGGATTACCTCCAGTTCAGCATCATGAAGATGGGAAGAGTCACCTCTTCCCTTCATAGCATGCAAGAGGATGATATCATCGGGATCAGAGGTCCCCTGGGCAACAGCTTCCCGATCGAAGACTGGAAGGGAAAAAAACTGATCTTTATAGGCGGTGGAATCGGCCTGGCACCCATCTGGTCTGTCCTTCAGTTTGCGTTAAGACAAAAAAAAGATTATGGCGATCTGATGCTGATCTATGGCGCACGGACATCAAAAGACTTGGTGTTCAAAGAGGAATTGGAAGAACTCCGGAAGGAAATGACTATCCACCTCTCTGTGGACGTGGAGGAAGAAGGCTGGAAAGAATTCGTCGGCTTTGTCCCCCAAAATGTGACCGACAAGAAGCCTTCGCCAAAAAATGCGATCGCAATTACCTGTGGTCCTCCCATTATGATCAAATTCGTCATCCAAGCCCTAGGAGATTTGGGATTTAAAGACGATCAGATATACACAACCGTTGAGAATAAGATGAAGTGCGGCATCGGTATATGCGGAAGATGCAACATCGGCATGCACTATATCTGCAAAGACGGTCCTGTCTATTCCTGGGCCGAACTGAAAGAATTGCCTCAAGAATATTAAGAAGGAGACAGCACGATGGCAACAAAGAAAACAGCTAAAAAGAAACCCGCATCACCCAAAAAGAAAAAGACTAAAACAGAGGTTCCTGAAGAAGTCATGGCGACAGTGTTTATAATGGGCAAAGCCCATAAAGTTCCTGCGGACGCGACCATAATGGGAGCGATCGAGTACGCGGGTTATCAGCTTAAAAGAGGAGCAGGCTGCCGTGAAGGTTTCTGCGGGGCATGTGCGACTGTTTATAGGTTACCTGGAGACTACAAGATCTACACGGGCCTTGCCTGCACCACTCTCGTCGAGGACGGGATGTGGCTCTCGCAGCTTCCCACTTTCCCAGGGCAAAAAGCGATCTATGACATCGATAAGATCGAGCCCAGTGTGGAAACCATTCAAATACTCTACCCTGAAGTATTTCGTTGTGTCGCCTGCAACACATGCACAAAAGCCTGTCCACAGGACCTGGAAGTTATGGATTATATCCAAGCTGCGATGAGAGGCGACATTGAAATGGTCATGGACCTCTCTTTTGACTGCATTTGTTGTGGATTGTGTGCTATCCGATGCCCGTCAGAGATCGTGCAGTACAATGTGGGGCTGCTCGCAAAAAGGCTGTACGGGAAATACTTGTCTCCCAAGAGCAAAGAGCTGGAAAAAAGAATCAGGGAGATGAAACGGAACAAGTATGACAAAGAATATCAAGAACTGCTGAAGACCAAGAAAAAGGATCTGAAGAAAATATATTATGAGAGAGATTTAGAGTAGGATATGAAAGATGGTGAAGGCATCCGAGTTTTTAACTTTTCACGTTTCACATTTTACGTTTTACGACGAATAAGGAGTGTCCGATGTATCCAGAGTACATGAGTGAATCACTAGAAAAAGTCACCCAATCCCGAAATAAAAGATTCGAGTTGGCAAAATCAGGAAAACCTATTTATCCTCCCATGAATGCTGAAGAAAGGGAGGATGTGCTCAACAAGTTTCATCCTGATTATAAGGTCGAATCCCGGCGCAAAGTCAGGATAGGACCTAACAAAGGAGAATCACTGACCACAGAAGTCACTGACATGCTGGAGTCCCACTCAAGGATCACGTCCAAGCTCTTTGACTTGACCTCGCCTGATTACGAAACCGATATCCTGATCATCGGTGGAGGAGGAGCCGGTTGTGCGGCGGCCATCATTGCCCAACAGCAGGGCGTCAAATCCATAATCGCCACCAAGCTCCGTCTGGGTGATGCCAATTCCATGATGTCCCAGGGGGGGATGCAAGCGGCAGTGACTCCCCAGGACCCACCCACTAAACATTATCTGGATGCCATCGGCGGAGGGCATTTTGACAATAAACCAGAACTTGTCCGCGCCTTGACCGAAGACGGTCCAGATGTGGCGAAATGGCTGGAAGAACTGGGTGTGGTCTGGGACAAGGCTGATGACGGCACACTACAAGTCCTCCACGGCGGCGGCACATCACGAAAGAGGATGCTCTCCTGTCGTGATTACACAGGAGCCATTATTCTACGGACACTGATGGATGAGATCAGAAACCATCCAGAAGAGATAACCATATTGGAGTTCATGCCGATCATAGAACTGCTCTTAGACCACAAAGGCCAGTGTGCAGGAGGTGTTCTCTACAACCTCGAGACCGAAGAATACTTCACGGTCAAGGCCAAGGCGACGATGATTGCAACCGGCGGATACGGGCGGCTTCACATCAGGGGATTTGACACCACAAACCACTATGGGGCCACAGGAGACGGGCTGGTTATGGCCTACAAAGCGGGCGCCAAGCTCATGTACATGGATTCTGTCCAATACCATCCAACGGGATCAGTGTTCCCCGAACAGATCGCAGGATTTCTTATCACAGAAAAGATCAGAGGTGCAGGTGGGCAACCTCTCAATAAAGATGGTGAGATATTTGTCTTCCCGAGAGAACCTCGAGATGTCGAGAGCTCGGCTTTCATCAGAGAATGCCTCGAACGCAACAATGGGATCCAAACACCCAGCGGCCGAGTAGGGGTTTGGCTTGATTCTCCTCTCATCGAGATGCTCCATGGAGAAGGCTACATCAATAAACAATTTCCTGCTATGCATCGCCAATTCATCCGATACGGAATCGACATCACACAAGAACCGATGCTCGTATACCCCTCTCTTCACTACCAGAATGGCGGGATCGAGATCAACGAAAAAACCGAGACCAACATTCCCGGCCTCTTCGTGGCTGGTGAAGCATCGGGTGGAGTGCACGGACGTAACCGGCTCATGGGAAATTCTGTTCTTGACTACAACGTGTTCGGCCGCAGGACTGGAAAATATGCCTCAGAATACGCCACAAAGGCAAAAATCGGCACGTTGTCCCTGGAACACGTGGACAAATACGAGAAAGAATTGAAGGACGCCCGCATAAAGACAAAAAGAGTCTCCCCCATTCTCCTCCCTTACTACACTCCCGAGGATGTCCGGAAGCGCCAGCTCACAGCCTGCTATGAAGGCACTCTGAGGTAAAACCCATTTTTCTGCCCATTTTCCGACAAAACTAGAGAAACCTGGATTATTCAGAGCGATTTATTTTGACATTTATTGCAGATTTGATATATGCTATCTACCGATATTTGTGTGCATTCTACCCCAGATAGCAATGGAGGAGGAATTTCATGGAGTACGCAGGGATTGAAAGACGAACTTGTATCCGGTTTGAAATTCCAGGAGCTACCTTAAGTTATAAAAAGGACAAAGCCCTGCTCCCAGAAGCGAAATATGGAGAGGAATTCTGTCCTATTCTTGATATCAGTCGAGGTGGACTCCGCTACCTCACACAAGAAAACCTCAAGATCAACAGTAATGTGACTTTAAAAATATCCCTCCCAGGAGAAAGAGTCCCCCTGGTCATGAAAGGCCAAATTAAGTGGGTGGTGATCAATGCAGGCAAAAGCTATAAATACCAGGTCGGAGCCCAATTCAATCCCTACGGCGAAAAAAAAGGACAGAATTACCCCGGCGCTCTCGTCAAGATCATCGCTCTCGAGCAAAAATTCGCACCCACAGATAAATCAGATACGGAATCGGATAAAGGGGATTTTGAAATCGACACCGAATAACTCAATCTGAATTATTCAGATTAAGATTGATCGGATACAACGATCTGCGAATAATCGGCTATCTCGTTGAGAAGCTTGCTGATAGCCTGAAGAAGGGCTAACCGGTTCC
>WTAW01000391.1 GCA_013139435.1 Candidatus Aminicenantota bacterium
TCCAACACATCTACTCCCTGGACATGAGATATGTCAAGCAGTATCACGAAGTGAATGTGGAGATAACAAAAGAGACGCTGGCAAAGGGCGATCTGGCGTCCATCGCACGCAGTTTCCACCCCGAGCACAACAGGCTCTTTGGCTATTCCCTGGAGGAAGAGAAAACGCCTATTGAATTGATCACCTTGAGACTGCTGAGCGTAGGCCGGACGGTCAAACCTCAATTTAAACAGGAAACGTACGCCAGGGAAGACCCGAAAAAAGCCTTAAAAAAGAAGAGAAAAATCTATTTGCCCCTGGAGGAACAGTATGCAGAGGTTCCTGTTTATGACGGGCATAAGCTCAAGTATGGCAATAAAGTTGAGGGACCTGCTCTCATCGAGCAGGTCAACACGACAACTTTTGTGACACCCGAATACAATGTCCTTTGTGACAGGTATGGCAGCTATACCATGTACCTAAAGCCCAAGGAAAAGGAGATCGCAAAAAAACTGGGGATCGAGAGATGAAATGAAAATAGACAAGATACTGGCTTCGGTTTTTCAGCGTCGGTTCAAATCCATCACCGAAGAGATGAGCATTGTGATGACGAAGACCACGCGTTCCCCTATCCTGTGTGAGGCAAAAGATTTTGTCACTGGGCTATATGACGGAAAAGGGAAGATGCTCGAACAGACCGAGAACCTTCCCATCCTCTCGTTCTCGCTGGGTCCAGTGTGTGAGTACATCGTGGATTATTTTGGCGAAAAGATCTATCCGGGGGACGTCATCTTCCACAACGATGTCTTTTCCATGGGGAATCAGAACAATGATGTGGCTGCGTACAAGCCGATATTCTATGAGAATAAACTGATCGCGTGGGCCGCGGCCAAGGGTCATCAAGCCGATATAGGAGGAGCGGTACCAGGAGGATATAACCCCAAAGCCACCGAGGTCTGGCAGGAGGCACTCAGAATTCCTCCGATCAAAGTCTATGAGAAGGGAAAACTGCGAAAGGATGTCTGGGACCTCATCTTCGCCAACATCCGATTCGATATCGTAGCCGCAGACATGCGCGCCCAGATCGGCTCCTGTGTTGTTGGAGAGCGGGGGATTTTAAAACTGGTCGAGAAGTATGGGCTGGATGTGTTCGAATCGCACAAAGAGCACCTCTTCGACTCCACAGAGAGGATGATGCGGGCTGAGATAAAGACGATACCCAACGGAGAATACAGGGGAGAGGCGACAGTCTATTACGACGGGAAAACACCCGGGTCCAAATACAAGATCAGAGTGAAGATCACCGTCGAGGATGAGGAGATCTTCTTTGATTATTCAGAAACGGATCCACAGACCGATGGGTTCGTGAACGGGACCTATACGTCTTCAGCAAGCGCAACCCTGTTGACTTTCCTCCAGATGGTCAACCCGGACATACCCCACAATGACGGTATGGTGAGGCCTGTCCATATCGATATTCCTGAAGGCACGATCCTGAATGCAAAGTATCCGGCTGCCACGACCTTTGGCAACCACCTCTGCCCGCCCAACGCGGACGCCATCATTCGCGCACTCTCCAAGGGTATTCCAGAGAGGGTGACAGCAGGTTGGAACCAACTTCTGTGTTATCTCACCAGCGGGTTTGATACAAGAAAAAAGACAAGCTATGTGGACATCGGCTTCATTGGTCTGAAGGGAGGGTCTGGTGCGACTTCGGGTGTGGATGGGTACGACCACATAGGCATGATCGATGCTTCTGGGGGTGTGCTGGACCAGGATTATGAGATGTTCGAACAACAGACACCTCATTTCTTGTTGAAACACGAGTACTGGAGAGATTCGGCTGGAGCGGGCCAGTGGAGAGGGGGATTGGGTGTCGAGACGCAGTTTAGGATCGGTGGAGAAAACACAAAAGTCGTGACTTTTGGTGACGGGGATGTGGAACCGGCATTCGGCCTCTATGGGGGACTTGATGCAACATTGAATAAGATCGAGCTTCATTATCCGGATGGCCGAGTGTACCAGACCACGACCAAAGACCTTGTGGAGGATGTGCCCGAGGGGACGGTTCTCTTTCAGCAGGCCGGTGGTGGAGGCGGGTATGGCGATCCCAAGCTTAGGGATCCACAAAAGGTAGCCCAGGAAGTGAGGAATGGAATTATAAGTTCAGAACGCGCAGCGAAAGATTATGGGGTGAGCATCAACCCTGAAACTTTTGAGCTGGATGCGGAAGCCACACGCCGATTACGAGAAGAAATCCAATCCTAGAATACAGAATGCGAATTTCAGAATGACCTCCCCAGAATTTAAAATGTGAAAATAAAAAAAGAGGCTTATTTAACCCGGTAAAACCACATCAACGGTAACCAGAGCTGGTGCCCATAAGGGATTTTTTTGTGATTGACCAACACGTCCGTCTTATCCCATTCGTGCACGAGGTTAAATAATTCAAAAAGGTCTTCCACATCCTCGGGGATATACATTGCCGAATGGCGGATCCACTCACCCTCGCCCTCTTCTGAGTAGGTGGGGTTTCTCCGAGCGAGATCGACCGCCTTTTCATAGTTCGGAGTTGTTTTGTATCCGAATTCGATAGTGATTTTAAATTCCTTGGCGAGATCGCTGGGGTGGAGGATAGAGTCCAGTTTCTCCTCGACGGCTCTATCGTTGCCACTTTTTTTCCATTCACTCATATCTTCGATCCTCATGCGCTAATGTGTTGTCAGTATATAAAATAGTCGTTCAGTTTGGCAATACAAAATATTGGGATCTGGACTATCTCTGTGATATCTGTGGAGGGAAATTATTTCATATATTCTGGCATGAATTCATGGAAGATCTTTGTGCTTACCCAGTAGATATCCCGGTTTCCTGTTTTATTAGTGGTAAAAAAGAAATATTTGCCGTTCGGTGTGACTGCTGGCCTGTATTCACAGGAAAAGGAAGCAGATAAGGTTCCGACCAGCCATTTTTTGTCCTTTTTGAAACCCAGATGCTGTGGTCCCTTTCTGGAGATCCTCCCTTCTTGTGGGGACGTCCCGAGGCGACAAAAACGGTTTTTCCATCTGGAGCCAGTGTGAAATCCCAATCGTGTCTGCCTGCTGAAAACGGGGCTAGTTGAGGCTTGCTCCAAATGCCATTTTTTTGTTCCATGAAAAATATACCTGGTTCGACAGAGCCTCCTCTAGCGAATAAGAATAATTTGTCATCCTTCGAAAAATACGAACATCCCTCACTCACTTCGGTCGATATAATCCCGGGCGCAAAAGCCTCTGGCGTCATACCCGGTGGTTTCTGACCGAGGTAGGGACCTGTTAAGACTGGAAAATCCTCCTGATGGACAGAAAGACTTATTAATAGGATTAACGGTACTATGGTTTTAAAAAAAACGGTTTTGTTTCTCAATTGTTTTCTCCTCCATTTGACTACACGGATTTTTTATCATTAAGGACAAAATTTCCTTTTGTTCTCTGCGAAACATAATTTGCATATAAGTCAGCAAAAAGCATGCCATGATATAGGGGATGTACTAAGGGAGAAACAGTGGATGCTTGAGTGGGAGAGTAAAAATTGTTTATATACGGGCATAGGAATATACAAGTCTATACATTGACTGGAATTCTCCAATTCAACCTACTGATTCGTAGTCAGACGCCCAGTTTATGATAATATCGCATTGAATGACATGAATGTGGGTTATGGACTCTGGAGTAAGTGGAGGTACACCTTAAAATTGAGGTTTAGAGGATGAGCATACAGTCCCCGTAGCTGTAGAATCTGTATTTTTTATGGATGGCCTCTATGTAGGCCTTTTTCAGGAAATCCAATTCGGTAAAGGCTGAGACCAACATGAGCAGAGTGGATTGAGGGAGGTGAAAGTTGGTCAGGAGTCTGTCGACAACCTTAAATGAGTAGCCGGGATAGATAAAGAGATCGGTCACATATGTTCCTGGTTTGACTCTATCTTTTGTGTAGGCGCTTTCTAGAGCGCGCACAGATGTGGTTCCCACGGCAATCACCGATCTTTTATCTTTTTTTGCATTGTTTATGATTTTCGCAGCATTTTCACTGATCGTATACGTTTCCTCGAGTATTTGGTGGTCTTCCACACGTTTGGCGCGGACTGGTTGAAAGGTGGCCAAACCCACGTCCAGGGTGATCTCTGCCACTTCTATGCCTTTTGCTTTGATAGAGTTCAACATAGCGGGAGTAAAATGAAGGCCTGCGGTCGGTGCAGCAATGGAGCCTTCCT
>WTAW01000071.1 GCA_013139435.1 Candidatus Aminicenantota bacterium
GGCATGTATGCGCGTGAAGGACAAAAGGGCCGCAATTATATCTATCCGATAAACCTGCCTGGGGTTTCAGTGCTGGTGTTGCCTTCCTACTGGTTGAGCCAGCATTTTCACGGAGATCTACTGACCTTTATCCTTAAAGGAAGTCTCGTGATCTGGGCCGTGTTGCTGGGTCTTCAGCTCTACCTCCTGGCCAGAGAACTGTGGGGGGATGAGAAAATCGCTCTTCAGCTCTGGCTTTTTTACTCTTTTTCTGCACCCGTTCTTTTCTTTGCCATCCATCTCTATTCTGAAATTCCCATTGCCCTATTCTCTTTATACATATTCAGGAAGGTTCGCTCTAAAAAGCCCCTCACTCTCTTTCACTATTTCTTCCTGGGTTTTCTCCTGTCTCTTTTCTTCTGGTTCGGGCTCAAGTATAACTTGCTTTTCGGGACTCTGCTTCTTGTCTCTATATATTTTCTCCTCAAATCGCACAGGGCCGGGGTCAAGATCCTGTGTTTCCTCCTGTTTCCTCTTTTATCCCTAACTCTGTTCTACATGTTTATCCATTCCATCTATGGGACATTCTCCCCATTCTCTGTATACGAGGGCGTACTCACCCCAGAAAGGCTGCAGGCTTTTAAAGATGCGGCTTTAAGCGCACCCCTTTCCATGAGATTCGACACCCTTCTCAACTATTTTCTCGACCAGAGGGATGGCCTGTTGCTCTATTCTCCCTTCTATGTCTTTGCTTTTTTGGGTTTTGTGGAGATATTCCGAAGATCAAAGAGAGATTTTTTCATCCTTCTTTTTATCCCTGCCCCTTATCTTTTAAACTACGCCTTTTTTACACACCGCCAGGGTTACAGTCCCCAGGGACGAATACTCACACCCATCTCCTGGATCCTGGCCTTGGCTGTCGGTTATTTTCTTGTCACCAACCGGAAGAAGCTCTATACATTTCTGTTCTGGTTTCTGAGCTACATGGGTGTTGTTTTCGCCCTATTCCTGCTCCGGCATCCTCATTCTCTCTACCAGCCGACAACGAGCGAATTCACATCACGGGCCGGAGAGATGTTTGTCCACCTCAGCAATATGTACATCTTCCTGCCCCATTTTCTGCCGTCCTTCATCAAGGTGAACAACATCGGATACCTCCCGAATTATCTCTGGGTGCTGGCCATTGTGATATTCGTCTGCGCCTATGCCTTTATCAAAAGAGAGATGCGTCTTAAAAGAACATTTTATTATGTCTTTGCCCTGTCTCTACTCTTTCTTGCGTTTCTGCTCTGGGTTCTCTTCCCGAGGCCTAGCCTGTACGATACACGGACGTTCCGCTACTCTCCACAGGTGGCTCTGGGCTACTACCTCTTCCCGATAGGGGAAGGTGTTGTCGTTAAAAAGACAGCAGAGTTTTATCTTCACAGGGAAAACAACTACCGGATACTGTTCAGCTCCCGTAGAGCACGGGAAAATCTTCAGCTGAATTTCGGGTCAGAGAAAGGAGAATACGAGGTTCGTCTCAACTTCTTTGACCTGCCACTATTTGAGGGAAAAACAACTTACGAAAAGAAGGAGATCACGCTCAATCCCTCTGTTTTTTATCCATACAAGAATCTCTATCTGTATGAGATCCACCTCAACTTGACGCAACTTTCCTCAGAATCCATGCTCGTCGACCCTTTCTTCTTCCAGATCGTCCCCATTCGTTAAACAATCATAAGATGAGGGCTTTGTTTTAAATGACTAGACAATCTTGCGGGGATAGGCGTTTAGTGCTAGGTTCAGAGGCTCAGTTTTTCCATGTTGGATCTTCTCAACAGCCAGGGCTGCGACCATGACGGCATTATCCGTGCAAAATTCAGGGGAAGGGATAAATGCCGGAAGATGAAAAGTAAGGGCCAGCTTCTGAAAATCTTGTCTCAGGACAGTGTTCCTCGCCACTCCTCCACAGAGGATCAACGATCGGGGCTTGAACGCTTTTATGGACTCGGACGTGTTGGACACGAGGGCCCGAACGATGGCTTTCTGAAAGCTCGCCAGAAAATCGAAAAACTTGGGATGATCCTTGGAAATATTGTGTTCTTTGATGTGTCTGAGCGCCGCTGTTTTTAAACCGCTGAAGCTAAAATCCATGCTCCCATCGGTCATGTGGGGAATAGCAAAGGCAAACTCTTTTGGGTTGCCACTTGCCGCCAATCTCTCGATGACCGGTCCCCCCGGATAATCCAGGTCGAGGAATTTGGCGATCTTATCCAAGGCCTCTCCGGCAGCGTCGTCCCGTGTTTTTCCGATCTGTTGAAAGGACAGTTTTTTCTCTAAAAGGATGATAGACGTGTGGCCCCCAGACACAAGGAGAGCCAGTGCAGGAAAGGGGATATCTCTATTCTCGATAAAAGCTGATTCGACATGGGCTTCAAGATGGTCCACAGGGATCAAGGGTTTATCAAAACAGTAGGCCAGGCCTTTGGCAAAAGAGAGCCCTACGAGTAGCGACCCGATGAGCCCTGGCCCTTGAGTGACGGTGTAGACGTCAACATCATTGAGGGAGATTTGAGCTCTGCGGAGGCTTTCCTCGATAACATAAGTGATCGATGCGATGTGTTGCCGCGAGGCCAGTTCGGGGACGATCCCTCCATAGGGTGCATGGATCTCGTCTTGAGATAGGACAATACTACTCAATATCTCAAACGAGTCTGTGAGTACAGCCGC
>WTAW01000342.1 GCA_013139435.1 Candidatus Aminicenantota bacterium
CCCCCTTCTGCACGAACTCTGTCTGCAATCCTCAGGGTGGCGAGGATGGCGATCTCGGGATAGTTGATGATGGGGGTTGCATACTCTCCTCCGATCATTCCCACATTGGTGATGGAAAACGTACCCCCCTTAAGGTCTGCCAAGTCTAGTGTTCTGGACTTTGTTTTTTCTGCCAGTTGTTGTATCTCCTGGGCCAGTTCAAATAGGGATTTATGCTCTGCCAGCTTGACAACTGGGACAATCAAGCCATCGGGAACGTCCACAGCAATGCCGATGTTGTAGTATTTCTTGACGATGATCTCCTCTTCATCTTCGTTAAGCGTTGCGTTGAGGATAGGATGGAGTTTAAGGGCAGAAACCACCGCCTTCACGATAAACGGAAGGAAGGTCAATTTGATGTTTTTCTCATCAGCCCGGACTTTTAGCTCTTCTCGCATCTTGGCCAGCTCGGATACATCGGCCTCATCGAAATGGGTCACGTGTGCTGCTTTGGTGACTGATTCAGACATCCTTTTTGCGGTGGCTCTCCGCACACCGCGCAGGCGGATTCTATCGATGAAGCCGTAAAAGTCGTACTTGGCTTTCATCTTGAGTGCAGGCGGTTTGGCAGTTTTTTCGTGTTTTTTCTCTGGGACTTTCTTTACATCGTCCTCTGTGATTCTCCCCTGTGGTCCTGTCCCACGAACAGTTTTAATGTTGACACCCAGTGCCAATGCGAGTTTGCGGACTTTTGGAGTGGCAAGGATCTCTTGAATGTCTTCTCTGCTCTCTGTGATCTCTCCCACGATTCCGCCAGGAACGGGCGTTTCTGCCTTAACCAATTTGGCTGGCTCATGCTCAGCTTCTGGTTCGGGTTTTTCCGCTAGCGATTCTCCCTTTTCCCCGATAATCACAAGGACTTCGCCCACTTTTACGATATCTTTCTCCTTGAAGTTGCGCTTGAGGATGATCCCTGCATACGGGGAAGGGACTTCGACAATGGCTTTATCTGTCTCAATATCAGCGAGGGTCTGATCTTCTTCGATCGTGTCACCTTCCTTCACTCGCCATTTGACGATCTCGCCCTCTGTGATGCCTTCCCCCACATCCGGAAATCGAAATTCTTCGGTCATATCAGAACTCCATGGTCTTTTTTATTCCCCGAACGATCCGTGCAGGGCTGGGATAGTAATAATTTTCGCTCTTTGGGAGCGGTACGACGATATCCTGCCCTGTGATCCGGAGTATTGGTGCTTCCAAGTTTAGAAGCGCTTTTTCATTGATCTGTGCGGCAATTTCCGCACCCAATCCGCACGTTTTGGGTGCTTCATGGACGATGAGCGCCCTCCCTGTATGTTGGACGGATTGGATGATAGTTTCATGATCTAAAGGAGATAGAGTTCGCAGGTCTATGATCTCAGGAAAAATCCCCTTTTCTTCCACGGCCTCGGCCGCCTCTTGGGCTTGAGGAACCATCGCTCCCCAACAGATAATCGTAAGGCCTTCGCCTTCTCGAACGACCTTTGCCGTCCCTAATGGAATCTCATAATCATCATCTGGGACATCTTGTCGGCCTGCCCGGTATAATTTTTTTGGTTCCAGAAAAATGACCGGATCACCGGACCGGATGGATGCGACAAGCAACCCTTTGGCATCAAAGGGAGAGGAGGGGACAACAACTTTTAATCCCGGAATGTGGCAAAACAGAGCTTCAGTGCTCTCGGAATGAAGTTCCAGAGCTTTAACACCGGCACCATACGGCATCCTGATGACGATGGGCACTGTGAATCTTCCCCGTGACCGGTTTCTGAGGCGTGCCGCATGGGAAACGATCTGGTTGAAGCCGGGGAACACAAAACCCATAAACTGGATCTCGGCGATGGGACGGAGTCCATACACCGCCATTCCGATAGCCGCACCTATGATTCCTGATTCAGCAAGTGGTGTGTCGATCACTCGTTCATCCCCAAACGTCTGCAGCAAACCTTCGGTCACACGGAATACGCCACCGTCCACACCCACATCCTCGCCGAGTATGACCACCCGATCGTCACGGAGCATCTCTTGCTCTAAGGCCTGGTTGAGGGCTTGAACCATGTTGCCATTCATTGATCGTCCTCATTCAGACCGGCTTTCAGCTCATCCATCTGCTCTTTCAATTTTTGGGGTATGTCCGAATAGGTGTGGCTGAAGAGATCTTCTATGGGAGGGGAGGGAGTTGCTTCAGCATCTCTCACCTCTTTTTCGACTTGTTCTTCGGCATCCTTTTGTACCTGCTTTTCAAAGCTTTCATTCCAGAGACCTTTTGTCTTCAAGTAGATCCTGAACCGGTCTATAGGATCTTTTTTCTCCCATGCTTCGACTTCCTCAGCAGGCCGATACTTGGATGCATCATCGGAGGTGGTGTGGTTGGCTCTCCTGTATGTGTAGGCTTCAATGAGCGTGGGGCCGTCCCCATTCTTTGCTTTATTCAGAGCCTCCTGTGTTGCAACATACATAGCCAGGACATCGTTGCCATCCACGAGGACTCCATCAAAACCATAGGCGGTAGCCTTCTGGGCGATCGTCTTGGAAGCTGTTTGTTTTGATCTGGGCATCGAAATGGCGTATTGGTTGTTGTAACATAGAAAAACGTTGGGTGTTCTGTACACACCGGCAAAGTTCAAGGCTTCGTGAAAATCTCCGGTTGAGGTTGCTTCATCACTGAAAGTGCTCAGTATGCCTATTCTGTCTTTTTTAAGGTTTGCGGCGAGGCCCAAACCCACAGCTTGAGGCAGCTGAGATCCGACAGGAACGGTTATCGTGAACAGGTTAAACTCTTTGGGGATGTGCATCCCTTCCTCATTGCCCATCCAGTAAAGATACCAGTACTTGAGGGGGAAGCCTAGGGTCACATAGGTGCCCAGGTCTCTGAAGTAAGGGACCGTCCAGTCATTTGTCTCGAGAGCGTACGCCGAACCCACCTGGCAAGCTTCATGGCCTAAACTCTGAGCAAAGGTTCCCATCCGGCCCTGCCGTTGAAGTTTGAGCGCCTTTGTATCTGCGACTCGAGTTGTCACCATGAAGCTGTAGAGCTTCTTTAAGTCACCTTTTGAGAGTTTTGGCTCCAGGTCTTTCTTTACGTCCCCCTTTTCGTTTAGGATCTGAAGCATCTCCCCCTTCAGCGGATCATATTTCTCTATCACTGGTATCTATCGTGTAGCCCATTCTTTGAGTTTGTCGTACTCCAATTCCCCGCACAAAATGTCGTTTGTTTCGGTGTTCATGAAGGAGGGTGTGCGAAGCTGGCCGCCACATTTGGGTTCGATGATATCCCTGTAAGACCTCATCAGGTCTGCGTTCTTTTCATTGTGCCAGACCTCTTTCCTGTCGATTTTTATCCCTTCTTCTTTCTCCAGCCTATCTACCAAAGGCATCATGACCTGGCAGTGGGGGCATTCTCTTCCATGAAACATGATCAGTTTACTCATTTTTTCTCCTCACAAAAAGCCCGCACCAGCACTCTCCATCCTCTTTGTCTTTGTAGGTTTCATGGATCAGAAAATTGCAGGGGCAGACGAGCTTCAAATCCTCATCAAAATCTTTTGTTATGAGTCTACAGGGGCAGTATTTCATCCAATGATTCTCTTCACAGCTAAAAATTCCATCGATAAGCATGTTGACTTTTTCTTGGTTGGGATTAACCTGGAATTCATTTTTTTCTGCAAACTTCCCGATAGCCTGGCGAAATTTTTCTTTATCCATTTCCGTTTCTCCGGACTGGATTTTTTTCGCTTCGGCCGATGAAATTTCCACATAGGCATTTTTGAAGTTGCAGGTAGGACAGATCTCGGGTGGCTTGATTCCGTAATGGATGTCATTACAAACGTGGCATCGCCAGTATCTTTTCATTTCTTCATTTTTTTTGCGGATTCTTGCTCCATCTCGGATTTTCGTGTGCAATAGTAGCCGTTTTTGAGTTTCAACTTCGTGTAAACAGGACACTGCGGACAGTTGCAACCTTTCTCATCTGTGATAATCTTGCTTTTTCCGATGAAAGGATGGCAGAAACCCAACTCAGTCTCATCTTTGACATAGGTCGGGCAGGTTTTGCAGATACACATGGTCTTGACCTGGGGGAGCTTCTCTTCCATGTCTTTCATCTTGGCTTCGACTTCTTCTTCGGTTTTTCCCATTTTCAAGAGCATCTTTTTAAGCATGTCCATTCTGCTCATTTCTTCTTCCTGGATCGGTTTTGCATAAGCTTTGAATCCAAAATGAGAGAGCATCAACGCAAAGATACCACAGCCACTTTTTTCAAAAAATTCTCGTCTTTCCATTTTCCCTCCTTACCTAAATTATTTATAAAAAATGTCGATACTTATCATAACTGACGCAATATCAGAAATTTACACTGTTTTTTCGGAATACTCATTTGGGCACTGATTTTATTTTGTGATGTCAATCGTTTTGTATTTTATCACATTTATCGGAAAACTCAATAATATTTGTCGAATTTTTAGGGAAATTCATATTCTATTCAAGACGTTGACTTGTTCTTGCCGTTCATCCGTATAATAAATTGGGTTTCGGCTGCCTCATATTGTCCGGAGATAAGCGAATAGATCAGTAAACTCTTGATCGGTGAAATCCTTGAATGCGGGCATGGTGAGTGCTGGCCGAATGAGCTGTTTTTTGATGTTTTCGACTGTGGCTGGATTTCCTGTGTGGGGGAGGGAATCCTTTTTCAACAACCCCATAAGACTTGGACCGATTTTTCTCTCCTCGGTATCTGGAGAATGGCAGGACAGACATTTCGTATCAAATATTTTTTTCCCTTCTCCAACTTTGCCCTGGATTTGTTCGCTGGTGCTTGTTTCCGTGATCTCTGCGGCCGGTGATGAAAAATATCCTCGTAAAATATAGTATTTCCCTGATATGACAAAGACGACAAAAGAGAGACTGAATACGATCAAACCCAATGTCGGAGCCATTTTCAAGAATTGTTTAAAGTATTGGATGATGGCGACCTTTGTGAAAAACACGATGAACAGAGCTAGAGCCAATATTCCATGCATAACAGCTCGAGTTGAGATCTCATCCCCCACAGAAGCCCAATATCTCAGGCCCATAAAGGCAAGAACGAGGAGCAGGAGGAAAAAGATAAAACCAAAAAACTTATGAAGTTTTCTTAAGGTCGTCGAACTGGTTTTTTTCTCGGCTCTCCCCATGAGAGTGAGCATTGTGAGAGTTGCTCCTAATCCTGAAAGAAAAAGGATCGTGCCCAAAATCACTTTAATGACAAAAAATGACATGATAGTACTCCGCCTTTTATATTTTATTCCTCAATACGTGTTTCAGGTCAAAAGATTAAAGCGTGTCGCTTATTTTGTCAACTTAAAATGAGATTAAGCGCGTTTGACGGATTGAATATAAATGTTTGGATCGACCATCACTTCGACAAGAGCGGGGAGAGGGGAATCCAAAGCTTGGCGGACTGCATCATCGAGTTTCTCTGGCTCTGACACACGGATTCCCAGGCCTCCTGCAGATGTTGCCAGTTGGGAAAAGTCAGGATTGGGGAAGACCACCCTGTATTCAGGGTAGCCGTATTCTTCCTGCTCTTTTTTTATGTTCTTGAGTTTACCGTCATTAAAGACGATGACTGTAATGGGAAGCTTGTTGTGAACTGCGGTCGTGAATTCCATACCAGCCATGCCGAATCCTCCATCTCCGCTGAAGGCGACCACTTGTCTTTTGGGTTGTGCGAGCTGACAGGCAATGGCAGCAGGGACTCCAAATCCCATCCCTGCCATGTTTGCACAGAGGAGAGTCTGATGCCCATCACACACGAAGCGTTTGTAGAACCAGTATGTGTGGTCTCCTACATCCGAACAGATCAGGGCATCCTTCTCCAGTTGTCTCTTTAGGGCCTGAATGACGGCTCCAGGATGAATAGGTTTTTCTGTGTTATGCGCATCCTCTTCGATCAAAGATAAATACTGCTTGTTTGCCGCTTGGATCTCCTTTAAATATTCCGGTTCGATCTCTTTGGCTGAGGTCGTTTTTCTAAGCATTTGGATAACATGCAAAGCATCGCCTACGATGCCGACTTTTACGGGAAATGTCTTTCCCACTCTTGCCGCGTCGATGTCCACCTGAATGACATCGATATCAGGAACAAGATTTCGTTGCCTAAATCCGCTCCCGAGGATGATGATCAGGTCTGCTTTGGCCACAATTTTTGGCGCAAAACGGTTTCCGATAGAACCCAATACGCCGAGAACGAGTTTGTCCGATTCCGGAACGACACCTTTCGCGCGCGCAGTGGTGGCAATGGGTGCACCTATATGACTGGCAAGGTCGAGGAGTGCCGCCCTGCAGTGTCTGGCGCCCCATCCGACAAAGAGAAGAGGTCGTTTACTTCTAGAAATGACCTCGGCAGCTTTTTTAATGGATTCTCCAGGGTAAATATCCGGTTGAAACAGGTGTTTCTCTGGCGGCCAGATGTCTTCATCCAGAGGCTCCGCTAGTATATCTGTGGGAAGACTCAATGCGGCTGGGCCTTGAGCGGCATAGGCTTTTTTAACAGCGAGGTTGACGACTTTAAGCGTTTGTCCCGGGTTTCCGATCAATTCGGCATAGACACAGAACGTTTTAAATATATCCACCTCTGCGATTTCTTGTAAAGATTCGCTGCCGAGAAAGACCTCAGGGATCTGGCCCAGAAGTGCCAGAACGGGTGCTCTGTCCGTGGAGGCATCGATAACTCCTGTGATCAGGTTTGTTGCGCCCGGGCCGGCTATGGACATACACACACCGAGTTCGCCAGTAAATTTGGCGTGTGCGGAAGCCATGAAGGCCGCAGCCTGCTCGTGGCGCGTCAAGATCAGCTCGATTTCGGGATGTCTCCGAATGGCATCAGTCAGGGGCAGGTTGGAGTGGCCGGGTATTCCAAAAACCCTCTTGACTCCATAAGCGACCAGCTGCTCCACGATCTTATCAGCGACAGAAGTTTTTGCCTTGGATACGGTTTCTTTACCTTCGATCACACTGAATACGGATTTTGGCGCTCCACATTGAGGACACGTCCAATCCTTGGGAAGGTCTTCAAATCGCACACCTTCCTTGCTTTCGTCATAAATGTATCCGCAAACAGAACATTTCCATTTTCTCATTCACGCCTCCTAACCTGAATTATTCATAAAAACTGCTGATGTCTTATTTTTTTCGTCCAAGAACACATGATTCTGATGTGCTTCCCATGATATTGGGGTTTTTCTGCAGCATCCTCCTCAAGACTATGGGAAAGATCAATGTTGTTACCAATGCCATTATAACAAGGCTGGAGTACACATCTTTTTCGATGAGACCTGCCTGGAGAGCGAGTAAGGCCAAGGCAAGCTCGACAGCCCCTCGGCTGTTCATCCCCCAACCCACGAGGTAGAGCTGCCTCCAGCTTAATTGTGTAAAAGGTTTGGCAAGCATACTCCCAGCGATTTTCCCAAAAATCGCCAGAACAATCACGACAATAAGCAGCCAGGGTTTAAGAAAAAGCGATTCGAAACTGAAATGAATACCCATACCGATGAAGAAAAAAGGAATAAGAAATGTGAGGAGAAATTTTTCGACTTTGAGGACAACGAGCTTTTCTCTCCCCAAAAGCATGTGGACGATTATCCCCAGGAAAAAGGCGCCAATGGCCACGAGAGTTTGGAAGAATTCATGGGTGGCCGTTTTCCCTGTAAAAACATAGCTGATGATGGCGAACATGGCCAGTCCCATCATATCATCGATGATTCCTGCGCCCATCATGAGAGAACCGACCTGAGTGTTCAGCTTATTCAATTCCAAGAGGACACGGGCTTTTGTGGCTTCGGCCGTGATGCTCATGCTGATACCGATAGTTAAGCAAGTCACAAGAGAGAAACCCAGCTGGAGAAACACAAAAATTCCCAAAAGGAGTGGAATGAGGGCAGCGAAAACCGCGACAACTGCGGCTTCTTTGCGTTCCTGATAGAGCAAACACCATGAGATCTCCAATCCCGCGAGGAACATCAATGTGAAGAAGGCCAGGTTGCCGAGGAGCATGATAAAATCCTCGTTGGGCCCTATAATAATATTTTTTATCCCGGGAGATCCCAAGACGATCCCGCTCAGGATCAGCCCGATGACGACAGATAGGTTTAATTTTTTAGCCAGAACAGTGAATAGGAATGAGACGGCGATACAAATGAATATTGTGAAAAGGAGTGTCATGTTGGCAATGTCCTGAGTATGCCCATCCTCTTCAGGGCCTCAGTACTATACCATATTAAAATAAAAGGCGAAATTTCAAAATTCAAATATCATGTGAAAAATAGAACCGTCCCCTTTTATGGATTTAGGTGTTTAAGTTTTTGGTTTTCTGCGAACGTAGATGATGGTGTACATGGCAGGAACAACGATCAGGGTCAAGATCGTGGCAAATGCCAGCCCGAAGATGATAGTCCAGGCTAGGGGATTCCAGAAGGCGGCGCTGTCTCCTCCCAAGTAGATCTGAGGATTCAGATCTGTTAGTAAAGTACCGAAGTTGAAGTTCATCCCGACAGCTAAGGGCATGAGCCCGAGTATGGTCGAAAGGGCGGTGAGTATCACCGGAGTGAGACGGGTGGCTCCCGCTTCGATAATAGCCGTCGTTTTTTCCATTCCCGAGGCGATCCGGTTGTCGATATAGTCGATGATAATGATCCCATTTTTGACTACCACCCCGGCCACAGCAATGATTCCCATGCCGGTCATCATGACAGAGATGTCGATCTGGAAGATGAC
>WTAW01000245.1 GCA_013139435.1 Candidatus Aminicenantota bacterium
TTCATGGATAAAAAAACTAAATTTCTGTCGATATTCATCCTTTTTCTGGGAATAAGTGGTGCATTCGGTCAGGACATTCCTCGGAGCCAATCGGGATTAAAATATGACTTACGGTATCTGGAACAGACGGCTGAAGAGCACGATTTCGATGTCATTCACTATGAATTCGACTGGAATATCGACTTCGATGCTCGCAGCATACAGGGAAAAGTCATTATAAATGGAGAAAGTTCGATCCAGGGTTTGAATACGATCACTCTCAACCTTGCGAACACCATGACAGTGGCCGGAGTCAAACAGGACCAGCACACCCTCTCTTTTAGCCACCAGGATAACCTGCTCTCTATTTTCTTTACAAAAAACTATAAAAAAGGGGAATCCTTTAAGGTAGAAATCAGCTATTTGGGTCACCCTACCTCAGGCCTCTATTATGACTATCATGGAAGTGCGCCGATCATCTATAGCTTGGACGAGCCCAGCGACGCCAGAAATTGGTTTCCCTGTTACGATCATCCCTCAGATAAGGCAACGGCAGACCTCAACATAACCGTATCCTCCGGAATGGTCGCCGCATCGAATGGGACGCTGACCGAAATCAAGACAAACCCGGACAACACCGTGACATACACCTGGCAGGTCAGCTATCCGATCGCAACCTATCTCATCTCAGTGGCAGCCACGAACTATGTGACATTTTCACACACCTACGATGCGGGGTCAGAAGAGATGGAAGTTATTTACTATGTCTATCCGGAACTGCTCGAACATGCCAAAACAGACTTTGCCAACACAGTCCCCCAGATCGAATTCTATTCGGAAGTTTTTGGAGAATACCCTTTTCTTGGAGAAAAATATGGAATGGCTCTCATCCCGGGAGGAACAGCGATGGAACATCAGACCTGCACCTCCTTTCCGGCCAGAGTTATCAATGGAGAGCAGTCGTATGATTGGCTGATCGCTCACGAGCTGGCCCACCAGTGGTGGGGGGATCTGGTCACCCTGGCAGACTGGCCGGAAATCTGGCTGAACGAGGGATTCGCCACGTATTCCGATGCTCTGTGGTGGGAACATCTCTATGGAATGGCCGGCCTCAAGGCCAGAATGCAAGATTTCAGGTCCATCCTCTTTGAAAGATACTCCGGCCCCCATCATGCGATCTACGACCCCCCTCAGGGCTATCTCTTCTCTGCAATCGAATACGAAAAAGGCGCATGGGTCCTGCACATGTTGAGGTTTGTTGTGGGGGAGGACAATTTCTGGAAAATCCTTGAAACATACGCCCAGAGATACGCATACGATATCGTAACAACAGACGACTTCAAGTCTGTCTGCGAGGAGATATATGAAGCAGACCTGGATTGGTTCTTCGACCAGTGGATCTATGAACCGGGCTACCCACGGTATGAATATTCATGGGGACACTCCGGTTCGAATACAGTGAGAGTCATCATAAAACAGACTCAGGAGGCCTATTCTCTATACTCTATGCCTATCGAGCTCCAGGTCGTTCTCCCTTCAGGAACGGTAAAAAGGACCGTGTGGGTTGATGAAAGAGTGAATGCCTACGACTTATCGTTTGCAGAGCCCCCTTCTGATGTCCTCTTCGACCCAGACCAGTGGATCCTCTGTTTCAGGGGTTATTTTCAGAAAAAAGGCATAAAAAAGAGGTGAAGTGTATAAATGCCCGGTTTTGTGCCCTGAGTCATAGGAAATTTAAAAACTTACTTTATCGTCATAATCCTGTCGATTTTCGATTTGAGCACAGTGCTAGCAACCCTGGACGGTTTGAGTTTACCGCGCACTTTTAAGAGGTGAATCATCGTATCCCGGAATGTTTTTGGCACATCTTTCTGTTCGGATTCGGGTTTACGGACAAGACAAAGAGATTCAGTGAGACATGTGGTTACACAAACTCCGCATCCGATACATCGATCGAGGTCGAGAACGATCCTATCCTCTTCTAGGCTTAGCGCATCCATTTGACAGCGCTGGACACAAACACCACAACCTATACAGGTTTCTGGTTTCGCTGCACAGATAAACGGCGTAGAGACAATTGTCGCAGGTTTAGGGTGTTGTTTAATGGTCCTGAGCACTCCACAGCAACATCCACAACAACAGCAGATATTGACAATGTCCTTTGAATTGCTGGGCTGAAGAACCAATCCTGCATCATCCGCCTCTTTTAAGATTTTCAAAGCCTCCTCTTTATCGATATATCGACCGATCCCCCTGTCGTGGTAGAGGTCTGCGCCAAGTCCAAAAATCAAGCAATTCTCTTCGGGCTTTTCACATCCTTCGTCCAGTAGTTTTTTTTCCTTCCGACATATGCAGGGCGCCACCAGGAATTTATCCTGTGCTTTGACGAGCTCTTCCACATTTTCGTAAGGGAGGATCTCAAGTTTGTGATCGATACTCTTATTGACTGGAATTGTTCTCAATTGTGGTGCTTTTTTCCAGGTATCGGTATTGAGAACAGTGGGGATGTACTCCCCCACATCTTTGGCCAGTTCGGGATCCAGGTCATTTACGTGATATTCCCATATTCCGATGGCAAACTGGAGTGCCATATACAGGACAGGACGTCCTTCCCTTTTAATTTTAAGAATAAGCCCTTTTTGATACATCTCCTCAAGTCGGGTTGTGGTTTCTTCGACAGAGAGTTTTGCCCGCCGAGCGATGACCTTAGACTGTTCAGGAAGCACACTCAGATGCAATGTCATTTCTGCCTCTTCAGGTGTGAAGAGACGGCGGAGAATCCTCAGCTCGACACCGTTCTCGGTAGAGGGATACCCTCCGGGAAGGTTATCCAGATGGGCTGCCAACTTTGTGTACACATCATTTTTCATTTGTACATCCTAACTGTCACTCTATTTCTCGATTTAATCTGTCATTTTTATCAAATTAACCACCCACTGTCCAGTCAATCTGCGAAAAGAGTAAACATTTCTAAATCCGTGATGAATGATATCCGAGTGTCCCAACCGGTGATTACGAAAATTGGATGTCACTCAAAAAGCATTATATAAACGAAGAAAACGGGTGTGCCGAGTCAAACCGAGTTCACTCATTCGGAAGGCCGGTAGCCAAAGACCTGAAACTCTGATAGGGCAAATTGATCGTCCCCATCCGTCGCAAAAATCCTAAAATAACGCGCCCTCAACGGAAAAAACTCCAGGTCCTCAACGTACTCCGGATGCCCTGGGATAGAACTCATGGTGTCCATCCCTTCCAAAACCTCTCCATCACTTCCTAAGATCTCTGTGAGGATGACATAATCCTCACCATTGACCGAATATTCGATCCTATAATCATCATTGGTATCCACCTGGACCACAATCCCTGTGACCTTATAAATGTTACCAAGGTCGATGACGAACGAAACATCAGGGTCCTCCCAAAATACATTCCTCTCTTCGTTCCAGTCGCTCTCTTCAAAAGGGATCCTGCCATCTATGATCAAATTCGCATCATTTTCGAATTCTCCTGTGCTCATAATCCGAGCTGGGCGAACGATTTTGTTCTCTTCCTCAGGAGTTTCAGTGCCCGCTCCCCGTTCTCCGAAGACCTGGATCTCGGACAACGCAAACTGGGAATCTCCGCCGACAGCAGTCACCTTGATAA
>WTAW01000298.1 GCA_013139435.1 Candidatus Aminicenantota bacterium
TTCGAAACTCCCAGATAGATATTTGTGGATAATTCTTGACACGAGAGTCTGATAAGGGATCCCTTCTTCAATGGCTCTTATTCTTAATGCATCGAGATCTCTTTTTGAAATTCTTATATTCATACGCTGGTCTTTACGTAAGGTTGTCTTCGCGATTTGTTTTGATCTTTCTATTTCTTTCTGAAGATTTGCAATGGATTTCCACTCGCCTTTTTCGATCGACTCTATGAGTTTCTTTTCTTCCTCATTGAATTTCATGGTTTTTCTCCATCTTTTCTAAGATACTTTAACGTGTATTTACGGCTTGGAAATATCGTTTTTAATATTCTCTCCTTTCCCTTATCCTCAAACGGAACAGCATAAGCGTAATTATCTATGTTCATAATATAGACTCTTTGATCTCCATATTTTTTTTTGTTCGGATGCTCCAAAATATCAAGTACAAGATCATTTTCAATGAGGAATACGATCTGCTCAAAGGAGACACCTCGCTCTTTTTTTAGCTGCTGGTTTTTTCGATTATCCCAGTTGAATATCACCATAGTTATAATACGTTAATGTGTGCCTATTGTCAATACATTATGGAAACAATTCCTCGTTACTCAATAACGTTTGGAGAGCGAAAAAAATCTCAATTCATAGCCAGAGAAATTCGAGGGAGAGCATCATTCGTGTAAGAATATACGCACGATGTCGATGTAGGGTCCGTTCCCCGAACGGACCGTTTGGGAAAATCAGGTAAAACAATATTTAAAAAGTCCATCATGAACATGCCACACGAGCAAAGAATGGCGTTATCACCTTTGATGCTATACGATTCAAAAAATAGTCATTTTTTATACAAAAATCTGTCGCCTTGTTTTAAAGGGTACCAGAACTTGGTCTTAGGAAATTTTAACCGAGCCAGGCTGACAAATCTTTCCGCATCCGATTCTCTACCCCCATAATGCATAGGCAGCAAAACCCGGGGCTTGAACTTATCGATCGCATACAACTCGCCGTCATATGTTGGGCTTCCGAAAATCGAAAGGAAGACTAAGTCAAATTCGTCCGACTGCTGAGACATATAATCGATATTGTCCTTATAAACAGGATTTAAAGCGCCGGCAAAACTCCCATGGTCACCTGAAAAATAGATCGTCAGGCCATCCACTTCTATCAGGAAAGCCGACTCCGGGATGTTATCGAAATTGTGGAAAATATTCTTGACCTTCAACGGACCAATAGACTTAAACAAACGATCTCTGCCGAACGCATGATGGCCCTGTGCCTCCTGAGCCTGCCATCCGAACACATAAGTGATATCGGGGATCACTTTTTTCCATTCAAGTATCGTTTGATCAAAATGATCACCGTGGCCGTGTGATATGAACACATAGACGTTTTGATCTTTGATCTCATTGGGATCGACAAATCCATTGGGTAAGTAATCAAAAATCATCAATGTGCTGGATGTTTTTACGGCCCATCCGGCGTGAAAGAGATACCAGACCGCGGCCTCCCCATTTTTCAGTTGGATATCGGAAATTTTATTTGAGTTTCCTCTTCCCACGGCCTCGAAAATGGGATGTGCCGTCGCGAGATTGACCATAAAAACTGCTAAAATAAACAAATAGACGAATTTCCGTATGAAGTTCATTTTTTCTCCTTTTATACTTCTTATACGTCCCAATTTTCGATACCGTTTATAAAAGTATTCGCTTCTAAGTTAGGAATTTCAAGCTCAGTTTTCATTTGCAAAAATGTCGAGAAATATACACATTATGCGACATTGTCATCCAGCACGCTTTGTTCATAGTACCAAGTCATAGAATATTATCAATATTATCAATTTGACTCTTTCTTTATTACTTGTTATTCTTTTGCCAAGCAACTTCAGGGGTACACCGTGCTTATCAAATGCCCTAAATGCGATACTGACAATCCTTCCGACTCCAAGTATTGTAAAGAGTGCGCCGCTCCACTTCCCTCCCGAGAGGCCTCTGTCACTAAAACTCTCGAAACACCCAATGAAGAACTAACTCCAGCACCCTCCGATTCTGGAACTTCTTCCTGGGATTCCGTGGTGCACGGCCGTTTTCTGCCTGGAGCCATGCTGGCCGGCCGCTACAGGATCGTAAGCCTGTTGGGCAAAGGTGGGATGGGCGAGGTCTATCGGGCCGATGACCTCAAGCTGGGTCAGGCCGTTGCGCTGAAGTTCCTGCCGCCGCGGTTCTCAGAAGACCCGAAACGTCTAGAGTACTTCCACAACGAGGTCCGTCTGGCCCGGCAAGTCTCGCACCCTAACATGTGCCGGGTGTACGACATCGGCGAGGTGGATGGGCAACATTTTCTTTCTATGGAGTACATCGATGGCGAAGACTTGGCCACCCTGATTCGCCGTATCAGCCGCCTGCCGCAAGACAAGGGCCTCGACATTGCCCGGCAGCTCTGCGCAGGCTTGGCCGCTGCTCACGACCGGGGCGTGCTCCATCGAGACCTTAAGCCCTCGAACGTGATGCTCGATGGTCGCGGGCGAGTCAGGATCACCGATTTCGGCCTCGCCCGTTTGGCCGCAGAGAAGGAAGGTCCCGAAGTGGGAGTCGGCACGCCGGCCTTCATGGCCCCCGAGCAACTGGTCGGCGGCCAGGCTACCGAACAAAGCGATATCTATTCCCTCGGGCTGATCCTGTTCGAGGTCTTCACCGGCAAGCCAGCCTACGACGCAGACAGCAAGGCCGAACTGCTGAAACTGCGCGAGCGCTCGTCGCCAGTGGCACCGTCGACCATCGTGCCAGACATTGATCCTGTGGTCGAGCGGTTGATTCAACGGTGTCTGGAGAAGGAGGCGCAGGACCGTCCGCGATCGGTCCAGTCGGTGGCTGCCGCGTTGCCTGGCGGAGACCCTTTGGCCGCAGCCCTAGCAGCTGGCGAAACGCCTTCACCAGAGATAGTCGCCGCATCGGGCGAGTCGGGCCGCTTGTTTCCGCGGATCGCAATCGGTTGGCTTGCTGCCTTGATTCTGGGACTCATCGCAGCGGCCTTCCTCGCGGACAAAGCCACGGTTCTTGGAAACGCCGGGCTCTCTGAGAGGCCAGATGCGCTCGACAAGGTGGCACGCGACGTTATCGAAAATCTCGGTTACGACACGCTTCCCAAGGACCAGGCTTACGGCTTCCAATACGACGCCGATTACTTGTGGTCGCTGCGGACAGAAGGAAGCGCGGCGAGCCGTGGCGAAAGGGCCAAGCGCGGGAGACTGCCAGGGATTCACTTCTGGTACCGGCAGAGTCAGCACTATCTACTTCCCTTAGCACGCTACGCATGGATGGTCTCCGCGGACGATCCCCAGCCGACCCAGCCGGGTATGGTTGGCGTTCGCCTCAAGGGAAACGGCGATCTGATCGAGTTCTACGCTGTGCCCCGAAAGAGCAGCAAACAAGCGGATCAGCCGGAAGACGCTGGCTGGGAGCGACTCTTTGAGCGCGCAGGTCTAGACCCAGGGCAGTTTACGGAACGAACGGACGAAGATCCCATGGGGTTGCACCCCACCTTAGCCGACCGCCGTCTTGTCTGGAAAGGAACGTCCCCAAAAGGCGAGAAAGAAGTCCGCGTGGAAGCCGCGTCCTATCAAGGCAAGCCTGTCTACTTCAAGATTTTTGAACCACGCCCTATGCCGCAGAGGATACAGCTGGGTATCCCACCGGGCGACCGACAACCAATGAGGGCCGAGAAAAATCGGGCTGTGGAATGGACGTACTTGTTGATCGTACTTCTAGCCGCTGCGCTGGTAGCACGGCGGAGTCTGCGTCTGGGGCGCAGCGACCGCAAAGGGGCCTTCCGTTTGGGACTGTTCATCCTCTCGCTCAACCTGCTTACGTGGCTTTTTGAGGCCAGTCACGTTCCACATTTTGCCGGGGAACTCGCGCTGCTATGGGCTGGGTTGCGTGATGCAATGTTTTACTCAGTGTACTTTGGGTTAATGTATTTGGCTTTCGAGCCGTACATACGGCGTTTTTGGCCCACGTTGCTCATCAGTTGGAACCGGCTTTTGACCGGACGATTCCACGATCCTTCGGTCGGTCGCGACCTCCTTGTGGGCGCTGCGGTTGGGGTTTGGTTTTGGCCTGTCATGGAGTTCCTAACCGTGCTGGCCCCCGATTGGCTCGGCCCGGTTCAACCGTTCTGGAGGACGCTCCCGAGCACACTGCTGGGAGGCCGACATCTACTCGCAGTGAGCCTTTTTTGTCTTAGCGCCGTTGGTGTAAGCTTGGCTTACCTGCTTATTCTTGGTCTTCTACGTATCCTGTTGCGGAAGTGGTGGTTATGGGCTCCTGTATTCATTTTCCAAGGCACGTTCTTCTTTATCCTGTCAGACGTTACATCCTTGGCGCGATGGATGATGGTGGTTGCCTTGATGATATCGTTACTTTTACTGTACACACGATTGGGTCTGTTGGCGGCCATCGCCTTTTTTTTCGCATCGTATGTGCTTACCGACTTTCCGGTCACTGCCAATCTTGAGGCCTGGTACTGGGGCAGTTCGCTCTTTGCCCTGGGCATTGTGGCTGCAGTGGGCTTCTACGGCTTCTTCACCTCCACAATCGGCCGCCCCCTCGTCCGTGACGCGTCGGCCCCGCTTACATGAAAAAGAAACTCTATATCCATCAAAGGAGAAGTGATGATATCATCAGAATTCCCTTATGAATCACATTTTATCGAGGTTTTAGGATCCAAGATACACTACATAGATGAGGGACAAGGGCCCACTTTTCTCTTCTTACATGGAAACCCAACCTCAAGCTACCTCTGGCGAAACATCATTCCCCATATCACTCCCCTAGGGAGAGCCATAGCTCTGGATCTTATCGGCATGGGAAAATCCGATAAACCGGATATAGACTACAGGTTTCCGACTCACATTCAATATGTTGAGGCCTTCATCCAAAAGCTCGAGCTCAAAGATATGATCCTGGTCATTCACGATTGGGGATCTGCGATCGGGTTCCATTATGCCATGCAAAACGAGAAGAATGTTAGAGGAATCGTTTTCATGGAGTCGATCTGGCGAACCTTCTCCTGGAAGGACATGTCTCTCATTGAAAAATTCCTGTTCAAGAGATTCCGGCATCCCAAAAAGGGCCACAAAATGATCATAAAGAAGAATTTTTTCATAGAAAAAGTGCTACCCATGTTCGTAGTGCGTAAGCTGAGTGAAGAAGAAATGGATCATTACCGCGAACCCTATCGGGAAGAGGCCAGCCGGAAACCAGTCTTAGTCTGGCCGAATGAAATCCCGATCGACGGCCATCCTCAGGACAATGCAGAAATTGTGGAACAATATAACGCAAAATTGAAAGAGTCAGACATGCCTAAATTACTGCTGTGGGCCAAACCTGGGGCCATTATCAAGGAAAAAAACAAGGATCGGATCAAAAACGAATTCAAGAATGTGAAGGATGTTTATCTCGGCAAAGGTAAGCATTATCTCCAGGAAGATCATCCCGACAAAATCGGAAGTGCCATCGTAGAATGGTTCCAATCCCTAGGATAGCTCTGACAGCTTCAACGCTGAATTATGGGGTCCCACAACTCTCAATATGATTTCGTGGCCCTCCCCGAATTCAAACGTAAATCTATAAAAATCATTCACCCAGGCCTCAAAGATCGACCGAGTTCCCTTTATTTTCTTAACTTGAAGAGATGGATGCCGGGGATCAGACATCAAATGCCTCAACTGTTTTTTCAGTTTTTCCCTTGTTCTCTCGTCCAGCTCAAGATCGTTTTTTTTGAACCTTTCTGTTCTTTTGAGCCTCAGAGGTTTCTTCCATTTCATCAAACAATTCCTCAACTGAATCAAAACTTTTGACTTTGCCCTTGTGGATGTCTGTCTCCACCTCTGCTTCCATTTTTTGCCAGCGTTCTGTCCAGAACCAAGCCTGGTCCTTATCAATCGTCTCCTGCGGGATCAAAACAACGGTATTGTCCACGATCTTCGCCAAAACCAGGTCTCCTTGTTTAAG
>WTAW01000043.1 GCA_013139435.1 Candidatus Aminicenantota bacterium
CTGGTGAGCTTGAACCCATGGAGGGGGAAGAATTCAAGTTTGAAATTACCACCGACGATGGCCAATATTATATCTTAGATTTTGTGAAGGATGAATCGGGCAAGTACAACAAATGTATCGTCCAAGCCATGGGGATGGAAATGGAGGGAACGAGGATCGAACAATAATTCAGTGTGTTTCGTTTTACTAGTCTTTTTTTCAATTATGGATCCAGCGGGGTAAAAAATGTCGATTATAAATAGAATCAACATGGAAAACATAATGATCATTGAAATAATCAGCCAAATCAAAGTAACATACAGATATCATATATGTTATAGTGAGTATCGACATTTTTTATGAATAGTCCAGGCTAAATATTCCCATTCATTCAAGAGATCTAATCGTCTCTCGAAATATATTTCTAAAGGAGAAGAGAAATGAAAAATATCATACTTTTATCTCTCGTCTTAAGCATGTTATTTTTTGTCTGTTCTAAACAACCGGCCGAACAAACATAAGGGGAAAATCCCTTTTTTACCGAGTATGATACTTTCTATAGTGTTCCTCCATTTGACAAGATAAAGGAAGAACACTTTGTCCCCGCCTTTAAGGAAGGTATCAAGCGGGAGAAAGCGGAGATCGATGCCATTGCCAATAACTCTGAAGCCCCGACTTTTGGTAACACGCTAGAAGCTCTAGAGGGTACCGGTGACCTGTTGCGAAGAGTGAGCAATACTTTTGGCGTCCTGAACGGATCGATGACCAACGACAAGATGCAGGCCATCGCCGAGGAGATGGCACCCCTGAGGTCCAAACACAGAGACGATATTCGGTTGAATGCCAAGTTATTCGAGAGGATCAAAGCCGTTACCAAACAGAAGGAAGACTTGGACTTGACAGTAGAGCAGAGTATGCTCCTTGATAAGTATTACAAGGATTTTGTGCGGGGTGGTGCAAACCTGGAAGAGGACAAAAAAGCCAGGTTCAGGGAGATCAACGAAGAGTTGTCTCTACTCTCCATCAAGTTTGGTCAAAATGTCTTGAAAGAAACGAATCGTTTCGAGATGGTGATCGCAAACGAAGAGGATCTGGCTGGCCTGCCCGAAGCTGTCATAAGCGCTGCTGCAGAGACCGCTTCGGAACAAGGACATGAAGGCAAGTGGGTATTCACCGTTCACAAACCCAGCATGATCCCCTTCCTCCAGTATTCCGAAAAACGAGAGCTCAGAGAAAAGATCTTTAAGGCCTACATCAACAAGGGCAATCACAACGATGAACTGGACAACAAGGCCAACCTGGCAAAAATAACAGCCCTGCGTGTGGAGAGAGCGAATCTCCTGGGCTATAAGACCCATGCCCATTATGTGCTGGAAAACAACATGGCTAAAGTGCCCGAGAGTGTGTACGGCTTGCTCGACCAACTCTGGAAGCCCGCTCTCAAGATGGCTAAAAAAGAAGCGAAAGAGCTTCAGGCCATGATAGATAAAGAGGGGAAGGATTTTAAGCTGGAAGCCTGGGATTGGTGGTACTACACGGAGAAGCTCAAAAAAGCCAAGTATGACCTGGATGAGGAGATGCTGAAACCTTACTTTGAACTGAACAATGTGAGAGAGGGGGCCTTTTATGTGGCGAATAAACTTTATGGCCTTCAGTTTTTGGAGAGGGATGATATTCCCAAGTACCACGAAGATGTGAAAGTTTTCGAGGTGAAAGAAGCGGACGGCTCCCATGTGGGGATTCTCTACACGGATTATTATCCGAGGGCGAGTAAAAGAGGGGGAGCCTGGATGAACAGTTTCCAGAAACAGTCTCGACTGGGTGGCGTGGACGCTTATCCCATCATCACGAACAATGGCAATTTCTCCAAGCCTACAGGGGATAAACCTGCGCTGATCAGCTCGGAGAATGTAGGGACACTCTTCCATGAGTTCGGGCATGCACTCCACGGACTGTTGTCCGACTCGACATACAACAGGCTTTCTGGGACGTCAGTTCCAAGAGATTTTGTGGAGCTTCCCTCACAGATCATGGAAAACTGGGTGTTCGAACCTGAAGTGCTCAAGGCCTATGCAAAACATTATAAGACCGGCGAGGTCATTCCCCAGGAACTGATCGACAAGCTGGAAAAGACCGGGACCTTCAATCAGGGATTCATCACCGTGGAATATCTTGCTGCCTCTTACCTGGATATGGACTGGCACACTCTGGAGAAATCCGAATTGCAGGATGTGGACAAATTCGAGACTGAGTCCATGGCCCGTATCGGCCTGATCCCAGAAATTGTTGTTCGCTACAAGAGCCCTTATTTCAACCATGTTTTTAGCGGCGGATACTCCTCCGGATATTACAGCTACATTTGGGCTGAGGTTCTCGATGCCGATGCCTTCGAGGCCTTTAAAGAGACAAGCCTTTTTGATCAAGAGGTGGCAACCGCGTTTAGAGAGAATGTTCTGGCACGGGGTGGCACCGAGGATCCCATGACGCTCTATGTCCGTTTTAGAGGAGCAGAACCGAGTGTAGAACCTTTGTTGAAGAAACGAGGCCTCATGCAGTGAGAATAGCCTTGCTAATGATGCCCCTCAGAGTGTCGTCTGATTAATTGATGTAGAATCGTGACTCACATGAGTACGAAACAGTACGATGTTGCAATAATTGGAGGGGGAATTATCGGCTGTGCCACCGCTATGGCACTCACACAGGACAAGGATGTCTCTGTCGTTGTCTTGGAAGCCGAGTCAAAGCTGGCTGCCCATCAAACGGGAAACAACAGCGGAGTGATCCATTCGGGACTTTATTACAAACCGGGATCCCTGAAGGCAAAGAACTGTGTTCAGGGTAGAGAGGTGATGTATCAATTTTGTGTAGCCCATGGGATCCCTCATGAACGTTGCGGGAAAGTGGTGGTTGCGACTCATGAAACAGAAATCCCGATGTTGAACACACTGGAAGAACGCGGTCGAGCGAATGG
>WTAW01000047.1 GCA_013139435.1 Candidatus Aminicenantota bacterium
CCAGACTGATATCGGCCAACGACTGCTCATAGCACCCGAGGAGGTGTCGGTAGACGGACCGATATAAGCGTCCTCGTAATTTAAAGAATGGGAGGGGAGTATTCTGGATGAGCTGATCTATCCACCTCATTGCCTCGACATAATCCCCCTTAACACCAAAGACCAAGGAAATGCCCTGTTCGCAGCCAAAATCGGGCTTAATGGCCAGCGCTTGTTTGAAGCTGGCCACAGCGTCATCAAGCCTGCCCATTCGGAAGTAGAGCGTACCCAGAGAATCAAAGGGATTGGGTTCTCCAGGCGAGACGGAGATATACCTCTTAAAATATTCAGTCGCCTTTTCAAAATTCCCCATATCAGCATAAATAAATGCGCCTTCGTTCAGGGCGTTCCCGTTATCAGGGTCGAGATCAAGGACCCTGTTGATTGCTTGAAGAGCTTCGGGAAATTGATTCTTTGCCCTGTAAATCCCAGCCAGTGATAAAAGAGCTTTCTTTTCCTGAGGATATTTTGCGACCAATTCTCGCAGGAGGGCCAATCTTTTTTCAGGATTCTTCTCGATTGATCCGGTATATTTCGCTTCGATATACAGCTTCTCTTTTTCCGAGGCTCTGTGCGCATATTTTTTTGCGTTTTCTATAGCCTCTTCACTTGCCTCGCCACCCCTAAGGTAAGAATAGCAGCTGGCAAGATAGAGATAAGCCATAGCAAAAGATGAGTCAAGCTTGACGGCTTTTTCGAGATGCTGTTGGGCATTTTCGAAATAAAATTTATCATAGCTCTCCATACCCTGGATAAAGGCGTTGTAGGCCTCCAGCGAAGAAGTGGTGACTTCAGCGATGTTCCACTGGGTGGATCCGATTTTTTGTGCGGAGAGGCTTACTCCTTCGACGATTCTTTTGCTCAGTTCATCTATCTGCGTCAACAAAACGCTGTCAACTCCTTGGCCCCTCGCAGTGGTGCTTTTCAAAGATTTCTTGCTGTCTACATCCAAGACCTTCACGTCAGTAACGAAGACTTCGCCGGCCCTCGTGTAAGTTCCAAGAACAATCGCTCTCACACCTTCTCTGCGGCAGAGCTCAAAGCCTAAATCTTGATCGATGAACTCTGTATCGACTTTGCCCATCTGTTTGAGAATATCCCGCATCCGCTCCCAAGTCACAACGTAAAAATAGCCGGTGTTCTCGAGATTAGTTATGAGAAGATTAGGAATGACTTTTTGCAGATAGTCAAAGGCTTTTTCTCCCGTCTGATTCTCGAAACTAACCACAGCTATGGAATTTTCGATCTTAGCGGGAGGAGCAGCTTCCTTTTCAGGGAGAAGCTTCCAGATAGCGATTCCGATGACTGCGACTGCGATTAAGGCTAAGGCAGGCATGAAAAGCTTTTTTAATTTTAGGCTGAATTGGACGGTTATTTCCCTTGAAGTGAGAGGCTTCTTTCTCAAGATTGCTCTATCGGTCGTGGGAATGCCTTTCTCTATCTTTCCCAATTCCGAAAGGAGCCCTTCCGCACTCTGAAAACGCTTCTCTCTAGCCTTCTCCAGACAGCGGAGGATGAGGCGGCTGAGGTCAGCAGGCACTTGCGGATTGATGGACCTGGGCTCGGGAGGAGCTTCGCTCTTGTGCTTCATGGCCACGGCAAGCGGGGTGTCTGCCTCGAAAGGAAGTCTTCCTGTGAGCATCTCAAAAAGGATAACACCGAGAGAATAGATATCTGAACGATTATCTGTTTCTCTTGCCTCAGCCTGCTCTGGAGACATGTATTCAGGAGTGCCGATGATTATGCCTTCGCCAGTAACACCTTTTGCCCTAAGAGACTTGGCTATCCCGAAATCCATTATCCGGGCATTGCCATCTTTGTCTATCATGATATTGCTAGATTTCAAATCACGATGCACTACACCTAACCTATGAGCTTCTGCTAATCCTTCACAAACCTCCTTTGCGATTGATATGGCTTTGGGAATATCCAGTTTGCCAGATCTCCGAATAAAGCTCTTCAAGTCCTCGCCAGATACATACTCCATTGTGATGTAAAAAGTGCCTTCTGTTTCTGCGAGGTCGAACATCCGACACACATTCCTGTGGGAGATCATCCGTGTGGTCTTCAGTTCGTTGCGGAACCTCTCAATGGTCTTCTTATCTGAGGCTATATCAGGCTTAATAAGCTTAAGAGCAATGTCTTGACCAATATTTGTATCTTCCACTCTGTATACTGCCCCCATTCCTCCTATGCCAAGTTTCTCGATTATCTTGTACCTATCCGCGAATGTACTTCCTCTTGGATATTCTTCAGCAGGTGTTTCTATGGTTTTGGTGACGTCGATATCCTTGGATGGGCCTAATTGAGTCCCGCAATCTGCACAAAAGCTAGCAGTATCAGGATTTTCAGTATTGCATTTAGGACAATGTGTTGCCATTATTCCCCTTACATTGCTGAAATAAGGATATAGATTTAGGTGGGAAGAGTCAAACAGAATAAGACACACTCCACAATTCCGTGTGGACACGGTGTGGACAAATTGTGTTAAAAAGGCTCAGTTAAATTAACTCAGGCTAAATCAAAATCAGGGCTTTACAGGGGAAAAGATGGTGGAGCTGAGGAGACTTGAACTCCCGACCTCTTGACTGCCAGTCAAGCGTTCTATATAGACCTCTCCCCACGTCACATCTACGTCACAAATTTTGGCTAGACTTGCTTAATTATGGATAAGGCTGGCTACACAAAATGAGGACTTTCCAGGGGGAAAGAAGTGGCACGCCCGGAGGGATTTGAACCCCCGACCTTTGGATTCGAAGTCTGTTTGAAGAACCTCCTTGGATATGGGGAAATCCCCGTTTTCAGAGGGAAATGCCTTGTTTTCCTTTAAGCACTAATGTCATGGACCATCAATTAGAAAGTCGAGACTTCATCCGAATGGATTATTATGAGGTGGGTTTGGGCGAGTTGGTCGGGCGTTTAATTAGTCATTTCACTTCCTCTATATTGATCTCCTCCTCCATCAGTCCGTACGATTGTCTCTTG
>WTAW01000336.1 GCA_013139435.1 Candidatus Aminicenantota bacterium
ACGAATGGCGGGAAATTGTCGTGGGAAAAAAGATGGAGACATCCCAACCCGGGATCTTCGCTGCTGGAGATGTGACCGATGCCTGCCCCGAGCAGGTGGCGACTGCAGTGGGCACGGGTGTGGCGGCCGCCATTGCCCTTGACGAGTACCTCCAGTCTCTCGCATAAATTTTGAGTGCAAAAATTCTGTAACAGGATTATTCTCTGAGTTTATTTTCCAGCTTTTCGATACGTTTCTTGAGTTTCCTGATTTCCCGGATCAGATCATAGAGCTGAGGGATGGCGGCCCAGGCTTTGCGCCAGGTCCTGATATCGAGATGCGGACTTCCTGAAACAAAGGAGCCGGAGGGAAGGTTTTTTGTGATCCCAGACTTTGCGGCGATAATGACGCTGTCTCCGATTGTGATGTGGTCGGGAATTCCCACTTGGCCGCCCGCAATGAAATTCTTTCCGACCTTCGAGCTCCCGGCGATTCCTGTTTGTGCGGCCAAGATGCTATCCGGTCCGATCTCCACGCTGTGGGCGACCTGAACGAGGTTGTCGATCTTCGTTCCTCTCTTGATGACGGTTTCGCCCAAAGCGGCTCTGTCGACGGTTGTGTTTGCGCCGATCTCCACGTCGTCTTCGATGATGACGATCCCCTTTTGGGGGATCTTGATGTGGGATCCGTCTTTGGCCTTTTGGAATCCAAAGCCGTCAGATCCTAAAACCACTCCGTTGTGCAGGATGACGCGGTTGCCGATCCGGGTGTTCTCTCTGATGGACACAAAGGAATGGCACACGACCTCCTTTCCGATCTTGACTCTCGGGTATACGGAGACGAAGGGGAATAAAATAGAACCGTCCCCAATTTCGACGTCTTCGTCGATAAATACAAAGGCACCGATGGACACATCCTTCCCGATCGTGGTAGAGGGAGAAACCAGAGCCTGGGGATGGATGCCGGGCTCAGGACGGTAGGGTGTGTAAAAAAACTCCAGCGCCTTTATGAATGAAACATAGGGATGTTCAGAGTGTATTGTAGGGATTCTGTCGAGTTTTTCCTCGATGGGCACGATGGCTGCCGAGGCTTTTGTTTTCTCCAGTGAATTTCTGTATTTGGGTTCAGCGAGAAAAACGAGGTCTCCCTTATCAGCCCTTTCCAAGCTGGAAACGTCATGGATAGGGGTGTTCCCGTCCCCTTCGAACCGACAGTTTAGGTGACGGGCCAGTTCTTCCACTGTTGTGGACTTGGGGCGGTTTTTATGCGGTCTTTTCATGGATCCTCTCATTGAGAACAGCAGCCAGCTCTGCGCCCCAAAGCAGTATGACAAGGGAAAAGCTCAGCCACAGGAGGAAGAATATGATCGATGTGATCGTTCCCTGCAAGAGTTTGGAGAGCACGATGCCGATAGCCGAGAAGTGGGCCACATAAAAAGCGAACAGCCTTTTGAAGATCTCCCAGAGGAGAGCGCCGATAAAGGAAGCAACGACCGCAGCTTTTGTGTAGACTTTGACCTCAGGAATGAATTTGTAGAGAGAGAAAAAGAACAGAAATGTCAGAGTGAACGGGATGAGGTATTGGAGAAAAAAATTGTTGACCAAGGACACGGCCTCAGGATTGATGTTGTTGGCAACAAACGGGCTTTCCTGGATGATCCTGTTGATGGCTGTCCAGACAGCGGTGATGGACAGAGAGATCAGCATGATGATCCCTATGACAAACAGCAGGATGTATTCCATAAGCCGGCTGTAGAAGAAGGTTTTTTGCTGGTTTGCTCTGAAGATGGAGTTTATGGCGTTGATCAGGTTTGAAAACAAAAAACTGGCAGCGATGAAAGATCCCGCCAGGCCGAACCATCCGAGATTGGAGATGTTTTGGGAGAGATACTGGAGTCTTTCGAAAAAGGCAGGGTCTAGCTGAGCGAAGAACTCATCGTTGAAGATGTTCAGACTGCGGAACGCGATTTCCGAATTTCCGAGAATACGTGTGGAAACAAAGGTAAAAAGCGCGACCAGGGGGATGGAACACATCAAGGCAAAGTAGGAGATGATGATCGCATAATTGCCGCACTTGTCCTGCGCAAACCTCTGGAAGGTTTTTTTTGCGACCTGGAAAACTACAAAATTTTTCAACGTCTCACAGGGTGATCACTGACGTTTTATTGGTAGTTTCCCCACTGGACATTGATGATCATGATAGTGATCAGAAGGGCGTATATGACCAGTGTCTCGATGAGCACGAGCCCAAAAATGAGAATGAACCTGATTGTGGGAGCTCCTCCTGGATTTCTGGAGATCCCTTCGCACGCACTGCTGATGGCTTTGGCTTGGCAGAACGCTCCTGCCGCAGCGGCCAGCGTGATGATAGCGCCTCCAACAATGATGGACAATTTGTAGAGCATCGCTCTCTCTTCACTCACTGCTGCATCTTGAGCCAAAAGGGGCGCGCAAAAAAGGATCATGAAGAAAACCAGCATACCGAATGCCTTGAACTTTGAATTCATCATTATACTCCTTATATTAATGTTCCTCTTCGTGGGCCACAGCGCCTGCGATATAAATGCAGGCTAACAACACGAAGACGAAAGATTGGATGACGGCAGTGAATATCGCTATTGCCATAAAGGGAAGCGGCAGGAAAAATGGAATGATGGACGCCATGATGACGATGAGCACCTCTTCGGCGAAAATGTTCCCGAAGAGTCGAATGGAGAGGGAAACGGGACGGGAGAAATGGCTGATGATCTCTATGGGGACCATGAGCGGAGCCAAAAGGGGAATTGGTCCAACGAAATGTTTAAGATATTTTAAAAAGCCTTGTGCTCTGATGCCCTGGAAGTGATAGTACACAAAGACAACAAGAGCACAGCCTATTGTGACGTTGAGTTTGCTCGTGGGGGACATGAACCCGGGAACCAGGCCGATGAGATTGCAGAAAAGAATAAAGAGCCCCACGGTAGCGACGAGCGGCAGATATTTTTTTCCCTGTTCTCCGATCGTGTCCACGAGCAATCCTTCAAAGGTCTGAATGATGAGTTCGAGGACGCTCTGACGCTTGGATGGTACGAGGGAGAGTTTTCGGGAAGAGAGGCCTAATAACAGGATCAGCAGTAGTGCAACGATCAGGCACATGACGATGTAATCGGGCACGAGGTGCTCGGGGTCTGCAACATGAATCCCCAGCCAGCTGAGAAGAGTTGCCAGAGGCTTACCGAAGACTTTATTGAAAAGGTCGACGATGAATAAACTGTGCTCTAATTTTTCCATTCTTTTAGCTTAGAAAGTCCTACAACAGCCTCAAACAGAAAAACAACGATAATTGTGGAAAATCCTGCTGCAAAAGCCAATATTTTCTCTGAAAAGAAGAGAATTATAATAAAAAAGATACCAAGAATCAATAGAAGTCGGATGCTATATACAGCGATCCCTGACCGCAAAGCCTTCTTTTTCCCAGAGAAAAGGAATCTGGAGATGGCCTGCCTCATCCAGATAAAGTTGATGGCGGCCAAAATCCCACCGGCAAAAACGAGTGCAGCGCTCACCCCATCGAACACAATCCAGGTGCCGACAGCAAGGACCAAGGATAACAGAACAATCTCCTGAGGGATTCTCTTGAGGATGCGTTCCTCTTCCCTGGCTAGGTTATCTTTTTCTGGATCTGTCATTGTTTACATGTCCTTATCTTTATCAAGGTATTTTTTTAGTCCTCTGATGAGGCTGTAAAACCCGGAGGCTGTCCCGAAGAGAAAAAAGAGGACCAAGAGCCAGGGGCGAGTTCCTAAAAGCTTATCGAGGTAGTATCCGATAAATAGTCCCACAACGATGGAAGACGGCAGCATGAGTCCCAATGAACTCAACCCTGCGAGTTTTTTATAGTTGATCTTTGATCTGTCGTCGTCCCTCAT
>WTAW01000056.1 GCA_013139435.1 Candidatus Aminicenantota bacterium
CATCCCCGCCTATAATGATCAAAATATCGCCCGTGTACCCCCTGGGACCCCAAATCCAGTAGTTGTTATGCCCAGAGATGGCCTTGGGCAGGCCATACTGTCGGCCGAAGAAGTCTATGGCGCCCGCCTCTCCATAATTCTGTGTATAGATCCCACATTTGGCTTGGTCCTCCGGAGTGAGTTTGAGGTAGACCTTGGCCACGGTTTCTGCCATCTCCGGCCATCCGAACATATCCGCAAAATGTTGAGGCAGAACTCCCATAACATGATCCTCTGTCCGGGGTGGAGCCAAACCCAAAAATTCAGAATAATTGATATAAGCTTTTACAGGAAGAATGGGTAAAGCGAGGGGTGCAGTCAACACGCCCCCTCCCAGAAGGAATGTCAGTACCGCGGTCTTAAGCCAGGTGAAATTCCAGTTTTCGATGATCTTTTCAATGCCGACAGCACCCGCTGCAAACATCACAGGATAGATAGGTGCGATATAGTATGTTTTGGCACGCGTCACAATAAACAGGGCAAAAATAGCCAAGTACATCCATCCAAACACACGGTAGTCTTTCCCGTATTTGGAGAAGAGGAAAAAGATGAGGCCGAGAAAAAGGATCGGAAAACAAAAAGGATGCATATCAATGACCTGTCCGTAGAGAAATTCCAATGGCGAGAGGGGCAGATTTTTGAACTGACTGGCGTTCCTGATGAATTCGATGCTGGGCCAGCCATTGATGAACTGCCAGATGAGATGAGGGAGAAAAATGATAAAGGCCCCAAGCGCCCCGAATGACAGCCAAGTTGAGTACAGGTATTTTCGATGTTGCGTAAAGAAAAGCCCCACAAGAAGTCCGAACCCGAAGAAAAAGATGGAGTGTTTGTTCTGGAGCCCTAAACCCAACACCGCTCCCAACACGAGCCAGAGTTTATCATTTTTATTCTTGAGGATAAGGATCAGGATAAAAGCGGCAAGCGTCCAGAAGAGATGGTCAAAGGCATTCATAGAAAGAATACTGTCGATCCCCAAAAAAATGGGTGCTATTAAAACAGCGACTGCAGCCAGGATGATGGCCGATCTTTTTCCCCCGAGTTCCCGAACGATCAATCCAGTCAAAAAGATAACCAGTGCGCCGGCCACAGCGGGAAAAAACCGGATGGCAAAGAGTGAATCCCCGAGGAGCATACGGGAGAATCTCGTGATAATGGCAATGAGAGGGGGATGATCCACATAGCCAAAATCAAGATTTTCCCCGCATGCCATGTAGTACAATTCATCCCTGAAATATCCGTACTGGCCGCTGGCTATGAAATGAATGACGAGTTTTACCAGCGAAAGGACGACAAGGATGGCCATATCCTTCTTGAATACATTATTTAGAAAGCTTTTCCATTTCATCCTGTTTTCGCTCCTTTGATACACACAGTTTTGTCGATGTTCTTCACACTTTCAGTATTTTAAAAGTATTCAACGTTGGATTCTTCCTGTGGTCTGTCCTTGGGCGAATGCCTCCACTTCTTCGACAGTAGCCTGGCTGAAATCACCCAGAACCGAATGCTTTAAACATGCGGCTGCAATACCATAAGAGAGAGCGTCGGCCTCGGTCTTTCCTTTCAAGAAACCATAAATCAGTCCTGCAGCAAAGGCATCCCCTGTGCCTACACGGTCGACGATCCAGACATGATGCCTCGGACCCTGATAGTACTTTTTACCATCAAAAAGGACAGCCGACCAGAAATTCTCAGAAGCAGAGATGCTCTCACGGAGGGTAATGGCCACTTTCTCAAAACCGAATTGTTTAACGAGCGATTCCGCAAGTTCCTTGTACCCCTCAACATCTATCCGGCCCTTTTCAACATCTGAATCTTTCGGTGTCAGCCCAAAGACTTTGATTGGATCCTCCTCGTTTCCGAAAAGGACATTCACATAAGGCATGAGTGCCGTCATGCGTGACCTCGCATCTTCTTCACTCCATAGCTTTTTTCGGTAATTCAGGTCAACGCTGACTTTTATGCCTAGCTTATTTGCCGTTTCTAAACCTTCTTGAAGCAGCTCGGCCACAGATTCACTCAAAGCGGGCGTGATACCTGTCCAGTGGAACCAATCGGCATCTCGAAACACCCGCTCCCAATCGACATCGCCGGGTTTCAGTTGAGAAATGGCCGAAAAGTCTCTGTCATAGACAATTTTGGAAGGCCTCGGTCCTGAACCTTGCTCAAGATAGTATATTCCCATCCGATGTCCTTTGTGTCGAATGAATTGTGTATCCACTCCATACATTTGCAGGACAGAAAGAGCATTGGCTCCGATGTCATTGGGCGGCAGTGCGGAAACAAAACGAGAATGGATGCCAAAATTGGCCAAGGAGACAGCGACATTCGCCTCTGCACCACCAAAGTGGACATCGAATGTCCTTGCTCTGCTCAGCCGTACTCCATGTGGAGGTGACAGTCTGAGCATCATCTCCCCGAAAGTCACAATGCAAGGTTGTGATGATTCTTTCCTCGGACCTTTTTTCGTTTTTTTTGGGACCGATAGCCCTTGAGGTTCCAATATGTCTTTCCATCGTTGGATATCCGATGCCATTTTTTCGGGCTCATCGACATGCTTAGTCAGGTCAGAGCCACAAAAAACACCTTTAGGGTCCTTGCGGAAGGCCTCTTTGAGTGTAGAACCATTGATGCCCCCAGTGT
>WTAW01000004.1 GCA_013139435.1 Candidatus Aminicenantota bacterium
AATGGCATACCAAGTGCCAACCATATTCTCTCTTTTTTGAACATCCATCGGAACTTTTTGTTCAGAGACCTGTCAAACAGAATGTTATGAACGATTCAGGGCTTTTAAGTTATACGCAACAAAGAATCATTTCAAGTGATTTATGGGTAACACTCTCTGGCGAATTTTCGTTTGTACAGTCGTGGGGAATATTTTCCTGCACAGATTGTATAAAGGTGTGGGGATGAGAAATAAAGATCGGGTTAGAAGCAATTCCAATAAGGAGGCAAAAATGCCAAAAAAATTATGGTTTGGATTGGGGATGTTGAGCATCATTTTTGGATTGGTGCTCCTCATGAACGCATCCCCGGTCAAGGATTTTGGGATCATCAAAGGCCATGTCTATGACACACAGGGCAACGCTTTGCCCGGAGTGATCCTGACAGCAAAGAACGTGGTGACTGGGCTTGAATCAAAAACGATATCAAACCAGAACGGTTATTTTATCTTCAAGAACTTGGTTTTTGGTACGTACAAAGTGAAGGCCGAACTCCCGGGGACTAAAAGCATGGTCCTCCGGGCGGAACTCTCTTCCAAAAAGAAGACCGCAACATTGATCTTTAAGCTCGAGGTTTTGCCCATGCTCGCCGAAAAAGAGGACGCGCTACTAGATAAAGGAGTGGTGAGCGCTGTTGTCGGTGGTGTTGTCAGCGGCGTTGCGCGTCAAACTACAAAACAGGCTCTCTACAGAATGCGACCTTCTGAAGCTCCTTATCCTGCATCTCATTACAGTCAGTTCAACACCGAAGAATACGACAGGATCTACGAAAATATTTTTCTCGATGCACTGAAGAACCCCCTTTCGACCTTCTCCATCGACGTGGATACAGCATCCTATGCCAATGTCCGTCGGTTTATCAACACCAATCAGTACCCCTACAAGGATGCGGTGCGGATCGAAGAGATGATCAACTACTTCTCCTATGACTACCCTCTGCCGAAAAAGACACAACCTTTCGCAATCTATACCGAGATCTCGGGCTGCCCGTGGAATCCGGACCATCGATTGATCCACATCGGGCTTCAGGGAAAAATGCTGGAATCCAAGCATCTCCCCCCAAGTAATCTGGTGTTTCTGCTGGATGTCTCCGGGTCTATGGAACCTGCCAACAAACTCCCCTTACTCAAAAAGGCTTTTAAACTCTTGGTCAATGAGCTGGGCGAGAAAGACAGAGTCTCGATCGTTGTTTATGCTGGAGCTGCTGGCCTCGTGCTGCCGTCAACTCCTGCAAACCAGAAAGATAAGATTTTTACCGCCCTCGACCGGTTAAGAGCAGGAGGTTCAACCGCAGGTGGGGCTGGCATCCAACTGGCCTACAAGGTGGCATGGGAGAATTTTATCCCTGATGGCAACAACCGGATCATCCTGGCCATAGACGGCGATTTCAATGTGGGGATCTCCAGCACATCCGAGCTGGTTCGCACGATCGAGGACAAACGGGAAAAAGGTATTTTCCTGACGATATTAGGCTTCGGCATGGGCAATTACAAAGACGGGCGGATGGAACAGATCGCGGACAAAGGGAATGGCAATTACCACTACATCGACAACCTTCTCGAGGCCAAAAAAGTCTTTGTCAACGACATGCGCGGCACTCTCTTCACGATCGCCAAGGATGTCAAGATCCAGGTGGAGTTCAATCCGACCAAAGTGAAGGCCTACAGGCTCATCGGCTATGAGAATCGACTGCTCAAAAAGGAAGATTTCGCCGACGACACCAAAGACGCCGGAGAGTTGGGTGCAGGGCACACGGTCACCGCTCTTTACGAAGTCATCCCCTACGAGAGCAAAGAAGAGGTTCCGGTGGTGGGAGATCTCAAATACCAGGTGGTAAAGATAGACCCCAAAGCTTACAGGAGCAAAGAGATTTTAACAGTTAAGCTACGGTACAAAAAACCGGACGGCAAGAAAAGCCAACTGCTCGAAATCCCACTGGCCGACAAAAACATTGCTCTCGCCAAAGCTTCCGAAAACTTCAAATTCTCCGCAGCTGTGGCAGAATTCGGCATGCTGCTTAGAGATTCAGAATTTAAGGGTCAATCCTCCTACGAAGACGTTCTGAAACTGGCCCAGCAAGGCAAAGGCCAAGACAGACATGGCTACCGAACAGAGTTCATCAAACTCGTTGAAATGTGCCAGCTGCTGGATGTCGTAAGCAGTAAATAGTCTTACCGAATACAGGTGGCACCTGGGGAACGCTCCTCACGGTGCCACCCCTTTCACGTTATTTGCATATTTATTTGCATATAAATCACAATTATTTGACGAATATATTGATAATTTTCACATTTTTAAGTATAAAATTAAATCACCAAGACTGCCTTTGAGCGGATACCGAGAAAACAATACTTTAAACTGTTTTTGCTGAACACAGGGCTATGCTGAGGTGGATTTCATTGTTCCATTCAACGAAATGATATATCCTTTTGAAATTAAAGCCGGAATCAGCAAAAAGAAAAAAAGCCTGAAAATTTATGGGGAAAAATTCAAGCCTTGGAAAAATGCTGAAAAGTGGAAATATTGAATATGAATCAGTAAAAAATGGATATCGTCAAGCAACTCACTTCAGAACTAAACATCCGTGAAGAACAGACGGCAAACACTCTCTTGCTACTCAAGGAAGGTGCGACAATTCCCTTTATTGCCCGATACCGGAAAGAAAACACCGAAAACCTTGATGAAACACAGATTCGTACGATCGCCAAAAAACACCGGTATTACATGGATCTGGAGGAAAGACAGGAAACGATACTCGAATCCATAAAATCCCAGGGAAAGCTCACGCCTGAGCTGGAGAATAAGATACTGAGCATAACAAACAAGACCGAGCTCGAAGACATCTATCTCCCTTACCGGCCCAAAAAAGCCACTCGAGCCTCAAAGGCTCGTGATGCCGGATTGGAGCCGTTGGCTCGCTGGATTTATGAACTCCGGGATAGTCATGCTGATTTTGAAGCAGAAGCTTCTAGCTTCATCAATAAACATAAAGGATACGGGAATCCAGGAAAAGTCATTCAGGGAGCCTGCGATATCTTAGCCGAAGAGCTGTCTGATGATGCAGAAATTCGTAAATGGCTCAGGAAACTTGCTTCCTGTGAGGGCTCCTTTGTTTCCGCTGCCCGGAAGGAGTACGCTTCGCAGAAAACCAAATTTCAAATGTATTATGATTTTTGGGAAAAAACAGACAAAATCGCATCCCATAGGACACTGGCTATGTTGCGCGGCGAGAGAGAAAAGGTTTTAAGCCTGAAGATTGAGATTCCTGAAGCCAAAGCTCTGGCCTATCTGGAATTACATTTTATCAATCATCCCCAAAGTGCCGCTGCACACATCCTTAAAGACGTCGTCAAGGATAGTTTCGAACGATTGCTCCTGCCTGCTACAGAGACGGAAATCCGGCGGGAGCTTCGGGACAGAGCTGAGCAGGAAGCCTTTAGAGTTTTTGCGGATAACCTTCGGGTACTGCTCTTAGCTCCCCCTGCCGGGCATAAACCTGTTTTGGGTATCGATCCCGGATTCAGGACAGGATGCAAGGTTGTTGCCCTGGACTTGACAGGTAAATTCCTGGAACACCGGATTATCTACCCGCATGAGCCACAGAACAAAAAGGCGGATGCAGAGAGAACAATCCTGGAAATGATCGAAAAACACGGAATCGAGCTCATTGCTGTGGGGAATGGAACAGCGAGCAGGGAGACAGACGTATTTATACGCCAGACAATATCAAAGATTAATGAAGGCAGGCGTCCCATATGCGTTATTGTCAGCGAGGCCGGTGCCAGCGTTTACAGCGCCTCTAAGACGGCCGGTGAAGAATTTCCCGATTTTGATGTCACGGTACGTGGAGCTATTTCCATCGGCCGACGGTTGCAAGACCCCCTGTCTGAACTCGTAAAGATTGATCCCAAGGCTATTGGTGTGGGCCAGTACCAGCACGACGTGAATCAGGCCGATTTAAAATCCGCTCTTGAGGATGTTGTGGAAAGTTGTGTCAATCTTGTCGGAGCCAACCTCAATCTGTCTTCGGTTGATCTTCTCAAGTATGTGGCCGGCCTGAACCGGACAGCAGCATCCAACATTGTGAGCTTTAGAGAAAAGAACGGTGCTTTTGCTTCCCGGAAGGAACTGAAAAAAGTGCCAGGAATAGGTGAAAAATCATTCGAACAGGCCGCTGGATTTTTGCGCATCCCGGACGCAGCTAATCCTCTCGACAATTCGGCTGTCCATCCCGAGCGCTATTCCTTGGTCGAAGGGATGGCTTCTGACATCAAGATGCCCCTAGAGAAAATCATAGGAAATGTTGATCTGGTCAGAAAAATACCCAAAGAAAAATTCATCTCTGAAGATGTGGGGCTTCCCACCATCGAGGATATCCTGTGCGAGCTTGAAAAGCCGGGCAGAGACCCGAGGGAGAAATTCCAGTATGCTCAATTTTCCGAAGAAATCAAGGAAATTACAGACCTTGAGTCCGGCATGGTGCTGGAAGGCACTGTGACCAATGTTACTAACTTTGGCGCATTTGTGGACATCGGTGTCCACCAAGACGGCCTGGTCCACATTTCGCAGATTGCGGATTGCTACGTGGACAATCCACAGAAATTTGTTAAAGTCGGACAAATTGTCAAAGTTAAAATTCTCAAGGTGGACGCCGACCTCATGCGCATTGCGCTCTCGCTCAAAATTTAGTTCTCATCGCAGGCAGAGGAGGAAGACTCAAGAGGAGCTGTTTGTTCTATCAAAGGAGTATTCCCTGGCACCCACCTGTCATTGCTTTTCCCATTCCCTTTGTTTATATTTTTGATTTTTTTTCACGATTATTGGATGTAAAAGAGCCTTTATTTTAAAGGATCTTGGGTAAGGCTCTCTATATCATCATCTGAATATCCAAGGGCTCTCCAATCCAGCACACCATCAGGGTCATGGCAGTTGCTGCAGGTCAAAGCACCCTTCAGGCGGATCGCATGACTTATTTCCATCACAGCATCAACAGGGATCCATCTCGGCTCGACATTTTTTAGCTCAAGAACATCTTTATAGGCTTTGGTGTTCCACCTGTCAACATCCATAAACGACATAAATTTGTCCATCAAATAGAACTTAAACATCCAGCCGTACATCATCTTCATCATGCTTTTTTCCATCTCTTTTTGAGCGGCCTTGTCCGAATCGCCGGTCGTATAGTACGTGGGAAGATTATAGGGCACATACATGCCTCCAAAGGGCCCGATATTCTGCAGATCGACATGCTGCCGCCCATTAAACAGTTTCATGGCATACAGTTTAGACGGGCGGCCGTTTTTTGCAATGGGACGCATCACCTCTTCATACCAACCCTCGTAATCAAAGTCTGCAAACTCTTTCCAGATATGAGTGGGCTGGTAAAAATTATAAAGATCTTCCCCGTTGGGATTATCACCGATGGCATTTCCCAGAAAAGTCCCATCACCGTTCCACCAGACGTACACAATGCCTTCGCCCGCCTGTGATTTCTTCTCGATATCGTGATAAATAAAGATCCCCGGCCCTTCCTCAAATTCCGGATGAGCGAAATCCCTACGTGTGGCATTGTCCTCCTGCAGAGAAGGAATGTGGCAGGTCTGACAGGCGACTTTTTCGACATGCATGTTCAGGTATTCTGCAGTTTCTTCGTTGGAGCTATGGGGTTCGGCAGAGTGGCAATCTTCGCAGGCCACCTCCACATCGGGCAGGTCGTTCGCCATCATGGTCGTGGTATGAGTCCCCTTGGCGATAAGATGTCCTTCGGTGATATGACATTCTATACAGGAAATTCCAGCCGCCGCATGCACATCCCAGCTCGGCGAGTAGGGCGTTCCCCGCTTGGAACCGGGGTGCAGGACACGCGGGCGCTCATACCCCGTATTGACCAGACTCTGCATATAGGAGGGGTCGGAGGGATCGATATAGATATCCCCGCCGAAATTGTGTTGATGGCATCGCAGGCATGTCTGAGCGGTCGGAGTGGTAACGGAAAGGGCCGCATGCATGGATCGGTCCTGGCCCCAGCGCTTCAGGCCGTTGGTATCAACGAGCACCTGTTTCTTGTTCATGTCGTAAGCTGCGGCATGGCAGATCAGACAATCAATAGCCTGTTTCTCTCTATCGAGCGTGCGGTAAAAAGGCATGATCTCCCCGAGAGGCGCTTGATACTGCCCCCCGATATGGCACTGCCCGCAACCCTCTGAGTAAGTTTCGCCTCTTTCCGTAACCACAAGTTCAGCCCAAGCAGTCATGGCAAATGAGCCCGGTTTGGGACAGGGTCTATCGATTTTTCCCATGGCAAAATTATCAGCCAATTCGCCGTTGAACCCGTAGACATTGGGATGGCGGAGGCTGAAAAACCGATAATGGACAGAGCCGGTAAGATTTTCCATCAGGAGCACCGTCTTCTCCTCGCCGGAGACGACATCGGTCACAGAGATCTCCTTGTGGCACTGCAGACAGGTTTTTGGTCCATCATAGGCCAATATCCCGGCTTCTTTAAACCGCTCTATATGGTTAAACTCCAGGTCGAAGTGCTGGAGCAGATCCTGTGCGATGGAGTCATATTCTTCCGCCGTCACATATTCCTCTTCAAAAACAATCCTACCGGGACGGCTGTCAGACGGCATCATGACATTGATCATCTGAGACCAAAACAGATAGGCTGCCACAACGATCAAGAGTAAAACCGC
>WTAW01000320.1 GCA_013139435.1 Candidatus Aminicenantota bacterium
ACTTGGATATCACTAATCATTGGACCTGTTTATGCGGAAGCTCCAGTAAACCTACCGAAATAGTATAACATTTATTCTTCCAATTCCAGCGAAATCAGAGGTTGAACGGATTCCCATCGTCACTAAAGATGAAAAAAGATTATGCTATTTCGGCGCGGACTTTTTCGAGATCGATTATTCCGTCGAGCATGCTGTCGCGGAAAATCGTCTCTCGACGTTCCACTCCTGTCGAAACGATAGATATTTGTGTCTCGATAAGGTCCTCAATGCGTGAAACATAGTCCTTGAATTCCCGGGGGAGAGTCTGAAACTCCGTGTTTTGAGTGACAGAGACTCCCCATCCTCTATGCACCTCATACTGTGGTTCCACTTTATCGAGGACCCAGCTTTCTGTAGGGAAATCCTTCAATACGGTCCCTTTGTATTTGTAACTCACACAGATCAATATTTCATCTACTCCATCCAGCACATCCGATTTTGTCAGGGCGATGGATGATAGCCCGTTCAAACGGCAGGCGTAGGATATCGCCACGGCATCAAACCACCCGCACCTTCGAGGACGGCCGGTAGTGGCGCCAAATTCCTTTCCTTTCTCGCGGATGTATTGACTCCTCTCATCATGGATCTCGGTCGGAAAAGCCCCCCCTCCTACACGAGTTGTGTAGGCTTTGGCTATACCGATCACTGCATCGATCTTATCAGGGCTGACTCCCAAACCTGTGCACACTCCTCCGATAGTGGAGTTCGATGTGGTCACAAAGGGATATGTGCCGTGATCGATGTCCAGCAGTGCTCCCTGAGCCCCTTCAAAAAGCACCGATTGTCCGGCTTTTATGCGTTCATTCAAAATAATAGAGACATCCTTGATGTATTTCGCAATTTCAGAAGCATACTTTGCATATTCATCAAAAGTTTTCTCCGGATCGATCAATGGCGCTCCGAAATGGGCCAAAAAAATGTTCTTCTCAGCGACATTCAGCTCAACTTTCTCTTTGAGTATCGACTCATTCAGAAGGTCACCGACCCTGATCCCACAGCGGGCCATCTTATCCATATATGCAGGACCGATCCCTCTCATCGTTGTCCCGATCTTTCTATTGCCCATCCTCCCCTCGCAAACTTTCTCCCAGGCAGAGTGATAGGGTAAAATCAGATGGGCATTCTTGCTCACCGCGATGTTTTCGCCCACGTCTACACCCAGCTCTCGTAGCTCGGCGATCTCTTTAAGGAATGCCCTCGGGTCGAAAACCACACCGTTGCCGATCAAGCAGAGCTTATCCGCGTGGAGGATTCCTGATGGGATGAGATGAAGGACAATTTTTTTGCCGTTCACATAAACCGTATGCCCGGCGTTATGTCCTCCCTGAGATCGGGCGACGATGTCAAAAGATGGAGTGAAAAGGTCAACTATTTTCCCCTTGCCTTCATCGCCCCACTGCATGCCAAGAACAACACAATTCGCCATAAATATCCCTCAATAGGTACCTTTAATTTGTCAGGAAAAACCAGTGAATCCTGAATTTTATCAGAAGTCAGACAGATTCACAAGCTCAAAAACCCACTGCGACTTGAAGCAAGAGCATGTCGTTTTTCTTCTCGACACCTTTTTCTCTGTTAAACTGATATTCCAGTTTGAAAAAGGCCATTTGGGAAAGGTTGTAGACTAAGCCCAGGGCCCAGCGTTCTCTATCTTCGGATATTCCGAGTCCAGGAAGCACCGGGCTTAAAAAACCAACTCCATGGAACGGATCTTCATACTCATAATGCTGATAACTCACCACCGGCCAGAGACCCTGAATGTTAAAAGTTAAAAGTGCAAAATACCCCTTTCCTGAACCGTCTGCATAATCTGCGGGATTCTCGTTATCAGCCCGGGTGTATTCACCGATCAACTGGTAATTCTGACTGATAAAGGAAACATCCAAACACTGGAGAACCAGGTTCCTACTGTTGTTTTCGTCATATTTCCCTCTGTAATAGGAGTATCCGACTTCAAATTTCTGATCGACATTCCAAGCCACTCTCCCCCCGAACCCTTTATCTCTATTGTTATCCTTAAACTGCTGCCCCTCATTCAGCCAGTCGTTCTCTCGAAGGCCGTTTCCCACATAGGCGGAATAGAGCAGACCGGCCATCGTTCCGGATACCTGGACCCCGATGTCTCGCCACATAGCCGGATAGAAGTACTTCACATTCATGGGCGGTTCGATAAGAAATATCTCGTAAGCGCGGCTGTTTTCGTTGTATTTGCCAAAGGGCACAAGATAAAGGCCCAAATTGAAGTTAAACGCATTGGAAAAGGAAAATCCCAGCAGGGTTTGATTTAACTCTACCTGAACATCCTGTTGGAGCACTACCTCGGCCACAAAATTCACTTTTGCGGCGAGAAAACCCGAAAAGATGAGGCCCAGTTTTGGATTCTGGAAGGTTCCATAGGGAAAGACGCTTTCATTCCGACCATCCAGGTAATCCGCCGAAAGATACCCGTTGATCTTGAGTTGAGTATTCTGCGCAGAAACTAGAGTGGCACAGAAAAAAATGAGAACAAAAAGACCAAATTTTCTCATATTACTGAAAAATCAAACCCGTCTTCCAATATGGCTTCTTTCCACTTGCTAACATTCGCCTTCAGTTTAATAATCCGCGATATATCGCTCACTCCCTCTTTGGTGCCCATCCAGATCGCCCCAACAATAACATCATCCTGGAGGACGATCTTTTTATAAATCCCCTCTTCCCTTATTTCATTCCTGAGCTCTTCGAACGTCCCCTTTTCTGGATTTACCATGCCTACGGAAGTGAGATGAACGCCCATGACTTTGAGTGTGTTCGAAGGGATCGTGCCCAAATACTCTTTTTCCTGGCCAATAACATTATATGCTGCTGAACGCGCCTGGTCGAACGAAGCTGGTATGATCCCGTATACTCTGCCTTTGTGTTGAACGGTATCGCCCACGCCATATATCAAAGGATCACTGGTCTGCAGATATTCATTGACGACCAAACCGCGATCTGCTTCCAGCCCTGCTTCTTGAGCCAATGAGATATTCGGTCTCGCTCCTGCTGCGACTAGAGCCATGTCCGCTTCCCATTTATCGCCCCCCTTGAATCTCAATCCGCGGACGTCATCCTGTCCCAGAAACTTCTCGGTGGCCGTGCCCACTCTCACCTGGATACCCATCCTCTCGATATGGTGTTGGAGAATGGATGCACCTTGCTTATCCAACTGTCGCGGCAATAAACGGTCGAAAAACTCGATAACTCGGACTTGTGCGCCTCTCGTGTTAAGGGCTCTGGCGATCTCAAGCCCTAAAAGCCCTCCACCGATCACCACAACATTCGGATGATCGGCCAGATACTCTAAGATCTTATAGGCATCATCGATGCTCCAGAGCGTAAAGATCCCCTTTTTTTCTGTTCCCTGGAAGGGGGGAATAAATGAAAAAGATCCGTTTGCAATAATAAGTCGGTCGTATCTCTCCTTGTGTCCTTGATCGAGCTCGATCTCTTGGGACACGGGGAGGATCTTTTTGACAGGTTTAGAGAGATGGATGCGGATATTTTGGCTTGTGTACCAATCTTCGGGAAAGGCAAATAGCCGTTCAAAAGGAATCCGCTCGGCAAGAAAATCAATCAGGTTCGGACGGGGATAATAATGGTATTTTTCCCTGGCGAACACATCGATTTCCACATCCTGATCGAGTTCCCTCAGAGTTTTGGAAAAGATGATGCCGGATATACCATTCCCAACGACGACAATTCGCATAAGCTTAGGTTCTCTTCGAGGGCTTAAGCCATTTTTTGAAAAAACTCTTTTCCCACACCGCACTGCGGACAAACCCAGTCATCGGGCAGATTCTCAAAAGT
>WTAW01000307.1 GCA_013139435.1 Candidatus Aminicenantota bacterium
ATGAAACTGAATTTCAAAGATACTGAATTCATCGAACACTTACGGCTCATCGGGCTCGCTGTGCTGGTGGGATTCTTTGCAGGCCTGGCTTCCATCCTTTTTAAAAACATGATTCATTTTTTCCAGAAACTCTTTTGGCGTGCGCCCAGCATAATCACGGCTATTCAAACACAACCCTGGTATATCACTGTTCTCATAGCGGCGGCAGGAGGGCTGCTCATCGGGCCTCTGATTTACTACGGTGCTAGAGAAGCAAAAGGACATGGGGTTCCGGAGATCATGGAATCCTTGATCTTCCGCGGGGGAAAAATCCGCAATCAGGTGGCTATCGTCAAAGGCCTGGTTTCTTCGATCTGTATTGGGTCCGGGGGTTCGAGCGGAAGGGAAGGCCCGATCGTTCAGATCAGTTCCAGCATGGCTTCGACAATCGGCCAGCTCTTCCGTATCAAAGAAAGGGGGATGCGAACGTTGGTTGCCGCAGGAGCGGGTGCAGGGATCGGCGCGACGTTTAACGCTCCCATTGCAGGAGCGCTTTTCGCTGTGGAAGTCATCCTCGGTGAATTTGGAGTATTTGCTTTCAGCCCGATCATCGTGGCATCTGTGATCGCCACCCTCACATCCCGCGTCATAGGCGGAGATTTCTCTGCGTTCACCGTACCGGAATACACCCTGAACAGTATTTTGGAGATCGGCCCCTATGTGCTTTTGGGAATTGTGTGCGGCATCGTGGCTATACTGTTCATCGAAGTCCTCTACTTCTTCGAGGACAAATTTGATAAACTCCGACTCCACCCCGCCCTCAAGCCCGCATTAGGAGGGCTTTTAGTGGGCGCCGTCGGATTAGGGTTTCCACAAGTCTTAGGGGTGAGTTATGAAGCTATGGATGCCGGACTCCTCGGCCAAATGGGTCTGTGGTTGGCGCTGGTTCTTGTTTTCTCAAAAATTCTTGCCACCTCACTGACTCTTGGTTCAGGCGGATCTGGAGGTATTTTTGCGCCCTCTCTCTTCCTGGGTGCCATGACAGGAAATGTCGTGGGCTCAGTCTTCCACAACATTTTCCCGAATTCGATGTCTTCACCGGGAGCCTTTTCACTTGTCGGGATGGGCGCAGTGGTGGCTGGAGCAACTCATGCGCCGATCACAGCGATCATCATTATCTTTGAGCTGACGGACGACTACAAAATCATCCTCCCTCTTATGCTCTCCTGTATCATAGCGTCCTTCATCACTGTAGGTATTCACCGCGATTCCATCTATACCATGAAACTCCGGCGAAGGGGCATCTTTTTCAAAGAGGGGCGCGAGGTGAATATACTGAGATCCCTGCCTGTCAAGGAATTTATCAGCCATGACTATCAGAAATTTTTGAACACAGAGCATGTGGGCAGAATCGTAGACAAAGTGATCGGCGGCAAGCACCACGCCTTTCAGATCGTCGATGGAGAAAACAATTATGTCGGTTGTTTTGCTCTCAACCAGTTGAAAAAGATCGTCCTCCAGAAAGACCTTCTGGATTCTCTCGTTATTGCTGAAGACCTGGCTGTTCCCGGAATCCAGCTGGACTATGAAGATGACATGGAGAAGGCCATGAAAATCTTCGGACGCGAAGATGTGGCTGAGATCCCGGTCCTGGAGAATAAAAAATTCAAGGGCGTCGTTAAACGAAAAGACACCATCGAAGCTTATAATCATGAGATCATCAAAAGGGAGGCCACAGCCGGACTCGTCCAGAAGCTGAAGTTTACCCAACCCAACAAAACTTATGACTTGAGTGCCGGATACAAAATCATGGAAGTCGAGGCCCCTTCGATTTTTTGGGATAAAAGCTTGAAGGAACTCAACCTCAAAGCCCTCCACAGGATCGACGTGCTCCTGATAAAAAGGAAATATCCTCCGCTGACCATCACCATCCCATCAGCCGAGGAGGTCATCCGGAAAGGGGATGTTCTGATTATAGCCGGGCTAGAAGAGAACATCGCCGAGATCCTCAATCCGTGACACAGGGGTGGGTTTCTTGACAACCAGAGGATAGGACTATATATTTAGATTTTAGATGTCACGGAGGCCACGATGGATATTGAAATGAAAATCAAAGGACTGGTGGTTGATCCCATCTCTAAGATGCCGATCGTTGTTCTTGAGGACCCGAAAAGCGAACACATGCTTCCTATCTGGATCGGTGTTTTTGAAGCCAATGCCATCGCACTTAAGATGGAGAACATATCAACTCCTCGCCCTATGACTCACGATCTGCTCAGAAATCTACTGGACAGATTCGAGATCCCTGTCGAGAAGATCGTGGTGAATGACGTCAGAGATAATACCTTTTATGCCACGATTTTTTGTAAATACAATGATGATCTTTATGCCATCGACTCCCGTCCATCGGATGCCATCGCCCTTGCCCTCCGTTTGGAAGTCCCCATATTCGTCAATGAGGAAGTCGTGAAAAAAGCACACAGCCTCAAGTTCGATGAGGATTTCGAGGATCCAGAAAAGCTCCAAAAGTGGCTGGAAAACCTCAAGCCCGAAGATTTCGGAAAATACAAGATGTAAAATCCATAGGTCCGGAACTCCGGAATATCGAAACTCCCCAAACATTCACTAATTCAGGAGGAATCGAGCTACGTCCGCAGCGTAAGGATCATGTAGAGGCCGATCAAGCCAAAAATGAGGTTAGGACCCCATGCCGCCAAAAACGGACTGAGATAATTCACATATCCAAGACTTTTAAAGATCCCGATAGCACCCCAGTAGAGCATGACAATTCCCATGCTCATGCCGATACCGACCAGAGTCCCTTTTTTCCCCATGGTAAAGGCAAAAGGAATCCCTAAAAGAGTGATGACGAATATGGCCAGCGGAAAAGATGTTTTGTGTAGAAGATCAACTTTAAAACGGGTGGTCTCAAAACTCTTTTCCTCGATATTCCTGATGTATCGCTTAAGCTCACCGTAGCTCATCTGATCCGGTTCTTCCCAGTCCTTGAGGAAGAAATTTTTATCCTCCACTTCAGGCAAGACCATTTCGTCGTTTGTCTCATACTTGACGGGCCTGTCCCCATCAAAGATCCTGTACCAGGATTTTGTCAGCAACAGAATATGTCCCTGGAGATAGCCTTTCTCCGCAAATATCCTCCTCTCCAACGCCCATGCCACAGAGTCGATCTCGAAAACTGAGAGATTATTGAAGACCAGAGCCTCTTGATCCAAATAGCTATAATTGTAGATACGGTTCCCCGCCCTGTTCAGCACCCACCGGCGATCGAGATGGCGATATGATCTTGCCGGGACGTCGATGATCTGATACCAAGTTTCCTCAGCTTTCTTGTTGGAGAAAGGAAGAATATTCTCTTGAATATAATAGGAGAGAAAACTGATCAAAATCCCCATGAACAGCAAAGGTGCTATGATGCGATAGATGCTGATCCCACACGTTTTCATTGCTGTGATCTCGTTGAATTTGTTCGCCAGACCCAAGCTCAAGAGGGTCGAGATCAGCGCTGCTATGGGAAGAACATAATGGACAAATTCCGGCATTTTCAGCCAAATGAAATGGAAAAACATGCTGAGCGGTTTGTTGTGTTCATAAACACTGTCGATCCGTTCAAAAAAAGTCACGATCACGAAGATAAAGAGCATACTGAAGAACGCCAACCCAAAAATAAACAGGAATTTTCTCAGTATATACCGGTCGAGGATATTGGGAAAACGAAGAGAAAAAGGCAGTTTATAACGTGTGGTTTTGGTTGTTCCAACTCTCGTTGAGATCTTCTTTTTTTTATGCCGTCGAAAAAACCTGTATACAGGGGCAATAAGGGAAGATTCTTTAACGGATCTGATAAACAGATAGATGCCGATAATCGCAAAAATGATATTCGGCCCCCACATCCCGACAAATGGAGGGATTTTACCGTCCTTAGCGAGCTGTTCGCCCGCTGTTATCAATATATAGTAAACGAGAATAATGCCAATACTAATAGTGAATCCACTCGTCCTTCCTCCCTTCCTTGTGGTGGCACCCAACGGAAGGCCAAGTATAGCAAAGATAAAGCAGGCGAACGGCAGCGCAAACTTTTTATGGATCTCCACCCAATGAGAAATATAGTCCCGCTTTCTGTCCCAGTATTTACGGGATGTTTTTTCCTCCTCAGAGAATTTTTCGAGCTCTGCTTGGATCTTTTTGGCATCCCGGTTCAGTTCTTCGATGTCCTTTTCCCTCACGTGTTTTCCACCTGAACTGCGGGCTATTATGTTTTGCACTGGAAGGTTCTCTTCATATGTCCTGAAAGTGGTCACCCGGTACTTCGCTGGCTCATTCAGAGGATAGGAGTGGAGCACTCCATCCATAAGCTCCAGGGTTGCGCTCTGTGCTTCTTGGTGGAAATTCAAGTATCCTCTTTTTGCAAAAACAACCCGCGGCTCCTCACGCGGCTCAGAAAAATAGATAAAAATATTTCTCCATTCGTTGTCCTGAGTAATGTCCTGGATATAGAGAACCACGTTTGGAATAGATTCGTTGAATTTGCGCGGCTTGATCTTGAGTTGCACTTTAGAGAGCACGGACTGAGAGAACATCTGTACCCATTCGTAGTTTGACCGAGGAGCAAGGTAGAGTGTGAGGAAGGAGGTCATCACAAAACCAAAACCGGCAAACAAAAGGATCGGCTTGATGATCCTTTTGTGTCCTACTCCCAATGTTTTAAAAGCGATAATCTCAGAATCAGATGAGAGGCGACTCAGTCCAGCCAGTATCCCGACGGCTACGGACATGGGGAGAGTAAAGGCCAAAACAGAAGGCAACAGATAAAAAAGCAAGGAGAGAACCACAGACATGGAAACCCCTCGCGTGATAAGGATCTCGGAAAGCAGCAGGATCTGGTTCATCAAAAGGAGGAAGGAGTAGACAAGAAGCCCGATGAGAAAAGCGGGAAGGATATCTTTGAGGATATACCTATCAAATAGCTTTAACACTCCTCAAAATATACCACATTTCCCCTCCTGCAATCCATCCCCCAATGCTTCTGGTAAGCATTTCTAAATCCGTAATGAATGACGTTCCGAGTGTTCCAATCGGTGATTTCGAAAACACTCTCAGTTTCCCCAGCGAGGAAACTTCGCTCGGTTCCGGGCTTCCCTCACATCTCCCCCCGGGAGATGCACCATGCCCGTCCAGCCCTTCTCACGGTTTTCTCCACCACACAATTGGGACACTCAATATCGCAACTTGTGCTCATACAATCACGGATTTGGAAATGCTTCCATACTTCTGTTAATGTTTTAGAGTCATATTAAAAAAAAGGCCCCGGGAATCCCGAGGCCTTTTGATTTTTAGCGTTTGGTGTTAGTACATGTCTCCGCCAGGAGGCATCGAAGGCATTCTCATCTTTTCCTCCTCAGGAAGATCAGCGACCAACCCTTCGGTTGTTAGAAGCACGCCAGCAATGCTCGCTGCATTCTGAAGAGCTGTGCGAACGACCTTGGTAGGATCCAGGACGCCGCCTTTCACGAGATCTTCATACGCCTCTGTGAGAGCATTAAATCCCATGTTTCCTTCCATCTCCTTCACGTTTTCGACTACGATCGAGCCTTCTAGTCCTGCATTATTGGCGATCTGGCGCATGGGTTCTTCAATAGCACGTTTAACGATGTCCACACCGATCTGCG
>WTAW01000421.1 GCA_013139435.1 Candidatus Aminicenantota bacterium
TGAAGTTCAGAGCTCAGGTCGACATAATAGTCGCTGTATCCGGCCACACGGACGATCAGGTCGCGGTATTTCGCAGGATTTCTCTGTGCCTCTTTCAGAGTGTCAACACTGACGACATTGAGCTGGATATGGTGGCCATCCAGCTTGAAATAGGACCGGATCAAATGAGCGAGTTTGTCTATCCCGGATTCATCGGATAGAAGATGGGGAGTGAATTTTTGGTTGAGGAGCGTACCCCCTGTCCGGAGATGGTCCATCTTGGCGACAGATTTTATGACGGCTGTGGGGCCCTGCCTGTCTGAACCCTGTACTGGAGAGACCCCCTCGGATAGCGGCTCTCCCGCTTTTCTCCCATCTGGAGTAGCCCCAACAACCTTCCCAAAATAGACATGGACTGTTGTAGGCAAGAGGTTTATGCGGTAAAATCCTCCCTTCGTGTTGGGTCTTCCGTTGACGGCCTCATAATATGCTTCGAATATCCTCCGCATGATCCCATCCGCATAATCGTCGTCATTGCCGTACTTGGGCGTCTTGTTCAGAAACCTCTGCCTCAAAGGTTCATACCCACGATAATCCCGTTTCAAGGCCGAAAGAAGCTCTTTTATGGAGATGTGTTTTTTATCAAAGATATTGTATTTCACAGAAGCTAAAATATCTGTCATACTCCCCAAGCCTACTCCCTGGATGTAGGATGTGTTATAACGTGCTCCCCCATCATGGTAATCCTTTCCCTTGGCGATACAATCATCAATGAGAAGGGACAGGAACGGTGTGGGTAAATATTCCGCATACAGGCGCTCGATGATGTTATTTCCCTCGATCTTTATGTCTACAAAATGTTTGATCTGTTTCTTGTAAGCATTGAACAACTCGTCAAAATCCGAAAACTTGGCGGGATTTCCAGTGGTAAGGCCTATCTTTTTCTTTGTTTTTGGATCCACCCCGTTGTTGAGAGTAACCTCAAAGATCTTTGTTAGGTTAAAATACCCTGTCAGGTTATAGTTTTCCTTACCAAACGCCCCAGTCTCCACACATCCGCTGGCCCCCCCATTGCGGGCATCTTCAATCGTTTTCCCCTGCCTCACTAGCTCTTGAATGATGGCATCGGTGTTGAAAATGGAAGGCTGGCCAAATCCGGTCTTAAGTATGTTGAGCGCTCTTTTCAAGAATCTGTCAGGAGTTTTTTTGCTGATCTGAACCATCGAACTCGGCTGCAAGATGCGCATCTCTTCGATCACATCGAGGATGAGATAGGAGAGATCATTGACAGCGTTTGAACCATCTCCCTTGACTCCTCCCGTGTTAATCAGAGCAAAATCCGTGTAAGTTCCACTTTCCTCGGCGGTGACGCCTACTTTGGGGGGGGCAGGTTGGTTGTTGAATTTGATCCAGAAGGCCTGTAGAAGCTCTGAAGCCCTCTCTTTGCTGAGCGATCCCCTCTTGAGCTCCTTTCTGTAGAATGGAAAGAGATGTTGGTCTAACCTGCCAGGATTGAAGGAATCCCAGGTGTTGAGTTCGGTGATGACTCCCAGGTGGACAAACCAATAATACTGCAGCGCTTCCCAGAAATTTCTTGGAGCTCGAGCCGGAACATGATTACAAATACGGGCAATTTTTTGCAGTTCTTCTTTCCTTTTGGGATCTTTTTCCCTCTCCGCCAAACGCCCGGCTTCCTCTGCATGCCGCTTGGCATAGGCGATAAGAGCATCCACACAGATGGACATGGCCTTCAATTCTTCCCTTTTTCCGTAAGCTGCAGGATCATTGAGAAGATCCAGTTGGCTCATTGTCTCCTCAATGTTCATCTTGAACTCTAAAAAGCCTTTTTTATATATTTTGCCATCCAAGACAGTATGTCCGGGGGCTCTCTGTTCCATAAATTCCGTGAAGATTCCTGCTTCGTAGGCATCCTTCCATTTTCCCGACATTTCCTCAAAGATCCTATCCCGCATGGATCGGCCTTTCCAATAAGGAATTATCTCTTCTCTGTATAGTCTTTTTGTGATGATATCAACAGCGAAGGCCGTTTTTTCTCGAGAATTCAGGATTTTCAGATCCTTCAAACTATGGGCAGTGATCTCAGGATAAGTTGGCGTTGCCTTTGGCCCTGGGCCTCTCTCTCCCACAATCAGCTCACCCTCATTGAAACAAATCTTCTTCTTCTCGAGCAGATGCTTAAAGGCAAGAGCACGTCTCACCGGAGAAGACACGGTATCACGTTTGGGATTTTTGTAAAATTCCGTTATGAGTTTTGCTCTTTCCGGAGAGATGTAAGGTTTCATTTTTAAGCTCTGTTCTCTAAGTTTCTTGATCCTCTCATTCATATCTAGCCTCCAACTCTCACTTTAAATCCTGCTTCTAAGAAGGTTTTTTTGATCTGTATGATCCTATCCTTGGATGGTGGCTTGAAATTTTTAAGCCTCTCTCCCTTCCTCAATCGGATATATTTTTCGCACCCTCCTTTGTGATAGGGCAAAAGACTCACGCTTCGGACAGTCTCTAGATCATTGAGATAGTGGACTGTCTCTCGAATGTTGGATTCATCATCATTGACATCGCACACCAGGGGAATACGGATCTCCACAGGTTTTTTGGCGGACACCAGCTCCTTCAAATTCTGAAGAATGATGGCATTGGACACTCCTGTGTACTCTTCATGTTTAATCTCATCCATCATCTTCAAGTCGTAGAGGAACAGATCGACTCTATCAGAGACCCTCTCAAAATCTTCAAAGGGGGCATATCCCGATGTGTCCAAGGTGACGTGCATGCTTCTGGATCTCAACTCATCCAGAAGGTTGTCAAGAAAATCCAGCTGGAGCATTGGTTCTCCCCCAGATAGTGTTACTCCTCCGTTGGACTCATCATAAAAGACCAGATCTTTTTCGACTTCCGCAAAGACATCTTGTGCTTGCACCTTCTCTCCGGCAATCAGCAATGCTTCATACACACAAGATTCAACACAATCCCCACAGAGGTCACATTTTCCCCGATCGATGTACACAGTGGTGCCGATTTTAGAAATGGCACTCTGAGGGCATTCGGAGACACATGCCCGACAATCTATGGCACACCTGTTTTGATTCAAGAGGATTTCAGGCATAGGTTCTATGCCTTCCGGGTTGTGACACCATTGGCAATTGAGAGGACAGCCTTTGAAGAAAACGGTTGTCCGTATACCCGGACCATCATGGACAGCGTATCTTTTGATATCGAAGATTATTCCTTTGGCCACTGGAACTCCTTTAATTCCGCAAGAGACGCAGCATGGCTGTAATATTTTTGACCTTCACTATTTATAAAAATGGTTCTGTTATTCGGCCATGCGTTTGTAGAAGGCATATCTCTCTGCTGCTTCTTTCGCAGCCTGGGCAAAGAGTTTTTCAGCAATGTCTGGATACTGTTGGGTTAGTGTACGGTAACGGATCTCATTCTTCAGAAATGTCTCGTAATCGAGTTTGGGATCCCTCGAATCCAAAATCAGGGGATTTTTGCCTTCTTTCGCAAGCAAGGGATTGTACCTGTAAAGAATCCAATATCCTGTGTCTATGGCTAGTTTTTCCTCAGCTTGGGTGTAGCGCATATCGAATCCATGCTGGATGCAGGGTGCATATGCAATGATCAAAGAGGGGCCATCATAAGCTTCGGCCTCCACTAAGGCTTTCAGAGTCTGATTCTGATTGGCTCCCATGGCAATTCCTGCTACGTAGACATAGCCGTACATCATTACCATAAGTCCGAGGTCTTTCTTCTTTGTTCGCTTTCCTGCTGCGGCAAATTTTGCTACGGATCCTGTAGGCGTGGCTTTTGACGCTTGTCCCCCGGTATTCGAGTAAATCTCAGTATCAAGCACAAGGATATTCATATTGCGATTCATGGCCAAGACATGGTCTAGACCGCCGTAACCGATATCGTACGCCCATCCATCTCCTCCGATGGACCAAACGCTTTTGTCCACGATATAATCCTGAAGTTCCTCGATTTTCTCCAACACGGGCTTGCTACTTCCGTTCGTTTTGGTAAGCGCTTCGGGTATGGCATCCTTCACTTCTCGAGCAGCGTCTTTAGCTGCATCGCCTACCGCGTTCCATAGCTCTTTGCTTTTCTGTAAAGCCTGAGTCAACCGGGGAGTTGTCCCCATCTCGAGTAAACGATCGATGTTTGCTAGAAGCTGCCCTCTGTTTGCATCTACGGCCAAACGCATACCGAAGCCGTATTCGGCATTATCTTCGAACAGAGAGTTTGCCCAGGTGGGTCCACGCCCGGCCCGATCTTTACAATAGGCCATTGTGGGAAAGGTTCCTCCCCATATGGAAGAACAACCCGTGGCGTTGGCAATGATCATGCGATCACCAAAAAGCTGTGTGGCAAGCTTGACATAGGGAGTCTCTCCGCAGCCACCACAGGCCCCGCTGAATTCCAGGTAGGGCATTAGAAATTGACTCCCCTTGATCGTCTCTCTCTTCACCCCATCGAGAACATTGTAGGGTAAATTTTCAAAGAAGGCCTCTCCTTCCTTCACTTGGGGTGTGTGCGCGCCCTCATAGGGAAGCATTTCGAGGGCCTTTTCCTTCGAAGGACAGGTCTCAAAACAGTTCCAGCAGCCCACACAATCATCCACATAGACCTGAAGCCGGAACTTGAGGTTGCGATCATTTTTAGTTTTTGAGTCTACGGTAACAAATCCTTCGGGTGCGCCCTCAAGGGC
>WTAW01000074.1 GCA_013139435.1 Candidatus Aminicenantota bacterium
CCAGAGAAACAAATCCTGCTGTTTGATACCCCTTTTTCTTAAATATTTGTGCAATGGACATTAGATTTTTTTCGTTTTTGAAGACCTGTCCGTTGTTGTAAAGATTTAGTTCATGGGGTAGGAGGGAGTAGAACAGCGATGCATGGGCAGGTCCTGTGATAGGAATAGGACTGTAACAATTTTCGAAGATGATTCCTTTTCCAGCTAAGGAATCGATGTTTGGGGTTAAGGCCTTTGTTGAGTTGGCGGCGCTTATGTAGTCAGATCTCTGTGTGTCTAGGGTGATGAGAATGACGTTTAGGGGATCACTCTGCTTCTGGAGCTTACAACTCTCTGTGGAGATCACTCCAGAAAGGGACAGAACCAAACACCAAAAAAGCACGATAGCCTTCTTCGTCATCTCACTTTATGCGGTCAATATTCTAAAACATGGTTTTATATTGTGTTAACGGACCACATCATTTTAACAAATTCTCCATCCCTTTTTCTATGATCTCGAAATTTTACCGGCCCAAAATCACTCTTTCAGTGTATTTGATGGGCCCTTCAATCAGGAATGTTATTTTTTTGTAAAAAAAAATGTCAAAATGATTGCATTGTTTATTTTATTTTTATAAAATCTATGCCTTTGTAATAATAAGATGATAGAACTATTTTTAGTTTTTCTCGTGTTTGGATTTGTGGGGGCCCTTATGGTCGTTGTGAATAAGATCTTGGGTCCCAGAAAAACCAATCCCACGAAAGAAATGCCCTATGAATGTGGAAGCCCTCCTCTCCAAGAAGGGATCAACCCTTTCCCTATAAAATATTATCTTGTGGCTTTTCTGTTCCTGTTGTTTGACATCGAAGTTGTGTTTTTATTTCCTTGGGCTCTTGTGTTCAAGGAGGTTGGAATGACCGGTGTCATCTTGATGTTCGCCTACATTTTTATTCTGCTTATGGGATTTATTTATGCCTGGAAAAAAGGAGCATTTCAATGGGAAAAATAGAGTTCGTTTCACCGAATTTGTTTATATGAATTTCAGAGAAAGGTTGCTATGAGCGGCGGTTGGTTTACGACAAAACTCAATTACGTGATTGGTTGGGGACGTAAGTTCTCGCTTTTTCACTATCCCTTTATCACAGCCTGCTGTGGCATGGAGTACATGTCAACAGCGTGTGCCCACTGGGATTTTGACCGCTTCGGTTGCGGATTGACAACATTCTCTCCCCGGCAAGCAGACTTGATTATGGTCGTGGGGACGATCTCGCAAAAAGAAGCGCCTGTGCTGAAAACCATCTATGACCAGATGTGCGAGCCGAAATGGGTGCTTGCTATCGGGGCGTGTACCCTGAGTGGGGGCATCTATGACAACTATGCTGTCGTCCAGGGGATCGACAACATCATTCCGGTGGATGTTTATGTCCCGGGTTGTCCCCCTCGACCTGAGACAATCTTGGATGCGATCGTAAAACTCCAGGAAAAGATCCAGAATCAAGAGCAAGAATTCCGATGGAAAAGAAGAAAATAACAGAGATCCTCAAAGAGAAATTTCCAGAGAAGATCAAGCAGACATCTGCCCAATTCGGTGATGAAACTATCGTCATCGAAAGAGACTTCCTCCGAGATCTTTGCACGTTCATGATGAAGGAACCATATGCCTACACGATGCTCCTGGACCTGACCTGTGTGGATTATATGGGAGAGGATTTGCGGTTTGAGATGGTTTATCATCTCTTCTCCATGGCCAATAACGAGAGGCTGCGGATCAAGGTGCGTTTATCAGAAAAGGACCTCAAGATCGATTCGCTGACTCCACTCTGGAAAAACGCAAACTGGTTGGAGAGAGAGGTCTATGATATGTTCGGTGTCCATTTCGAAGGGCATCCCTATTTGGTGCGGCTTTTTATGTACGATAGTTTCGAGGGATATCCGCTGCGCAAGGATTATCCGCTGCGCAAACGGCAGCCATTGATTCCCATGAGAAGAAAAGTATGACATTCCGAATCCAGAAAGAAGCCAAAAAAGAGAGCATGCTCATCAACATGGGCCCTTCGCATCCTGCTATGCATGGCACTATCCGGATTATGCTCGAGCTCGACGGAGAGAGAGTCCTGAACGCAGAGTTGGAAGTGGGGTATCTCCACCGAGGTTTTGAAAAAACATGTGAGCACAAAACCTATTTCAATCTCCTCCCATACACAGATAGATTGAATTATGTCTCTCCTTTGATCAATAACTTGGGTTATGTGATGACAATGGAGAAGATGCTGGGCATCGAAGCCCCTGAAAGAGCTCAGTGGATCCGAGTGATCATGAGCGAGCTCTCCAGAGTTTCTGACCATCTCACTGCTCTGGCCGCTATGACGATGGAGTGCGGTGCATTCACCGCTTTTCTCTACTATATTCAAGCAAGAGAGGAAATTTGGAGAGTCATAGAACAGACCACCGGAGCTCGGATGACGACATCCTACATCCGCATCGGTGGTGTGAGGGCTGATCTGCATCCAGAGATCGATCCTTTACTAGACAAAGCCATAACCACTAACCGGGCACTGCTCAAAGACTGCCACGGACTCCTTGACAAAAACAAGATCTGGCTGAACAGAACACGGGATGTGGCTGTGGTGAGTCCTGAAATGGCCATCAACTATGGATTCACAGGTCCTTGCCTGAGAGCAACTGGTGTCTCTTACGATGTGCGCAAGGCTCATCCTTATTGCACTTATGATCAAGTGCGTTTTGAAATTCCTCTTGGTGACAATGGCGACAACTTTGACCGATACATGGTTCGTATGAAGGAAATGGAGCAGAGCCTAAGGATCATTGAACAGGCACGAAAAAAAGCACCGGTATCTCCCCCCTCTGTTTTAGCTGATGGTCTTGAGCCGGCTGAGGCGATTAAGGCCTCGAGAGCAAAAAAAACAGAGGCGAAGATCACGCTCTCGCCTAACCTAGAAGGCTCTGAGAAAGAGGTTTACCCTCGGATCCTGACCAAAGGGAAAAAATACATCGTCCCTCCGAAAGAGGATACCTATACAAACATCGAAGGTCTGATCAATCATTTTAATTTCTTCATGAAAGGACATGGCATCAGGCCTCCAAAGGGTGATGTTTATTTCTCGGTGGAGGGGGGCAGTGGAGAGGTGGGATACTATATCGTTTCGGATGGAACGGACAAGCCCTATCGGCTTCATCTCAGAGGACCCTGTTTCCACATCGTCGCTGCTCTGGAGGAGATGATCCTTGGTCATTATATTGCGGATATCATCCCGACATTTGGCGGACTGAACATGATCGGAGGAGAACTGGATAGATGAGTCCAGAATTTTCCGAGTTGACAAAAAAGAGGATCGAAGAGGTCCTCGCTCGCTATCCACAAAAAAAGGCTGCTCTGCTCCCTGTGCTTCATCTCGTGCAGCAAGAAATCGGCCACATCTCTGCCGCAGAAGAAAAACAGGTCGCTGATCTGTTGGAGATCAAGCCCATTCAGGTGAGAGAGGTTATCACATTCTATACCATGTACAACCGCCAACCCGCAGGAAAGTATCATATCCAGGTCTGCTCCAACCTGACGTGTTCATTGCTGGGAGCACAGACTCTCATCGATTACTTTAAGGAAAAATTGGGAATCGAGCTGGGTGAGACAACAGATGATAGAAGGTTCACGCTCAGCACGGTTGAGTGTCTGGGCGCCTGTGAGCATGCACCCTGTATGATGGTAAATTTTGACTACTATGGGAATCTAGATAAAAAAACAATTGATGAAATTCTGGATAATTTAGAATAAAAACAAAACAGTGAAAGAAAAACTTATAAGTAAACTTTTTGATGTTGAAAATGCCCACACGATCAGTGTCTATATACAGAAAAGTGGATATAAATCTGTCCAGAAAGCTCTCAAGGAAATGACTCCGGAGAAGATCCTTGATGAAGTCAAGGAAGCAAATTTGCGAGGTCGAGGGGGCGCTGGATTTCCTGCAGGGGTCAAATGGGGTTTTGTGCCAAAGGGAACGGACAAACCCAAGTATCTCTGTGTCAACGCCGATGAAGGCGAACCCGGAACATTCAAAGACCGCTATATCATGACACACAATCCCCATTTGTTATTAGAGGGAATCATCATCGCTTCCTATTGCGTAGGCATTCACAATGCCTTCATCTACATCCGCGGAGAATATGAAGTAGTGGCCCTCAGACTCGAGGAGGCGATAGCAGAGGCTTACGCAGAAGGATATCTAGGGAAAGACATTCTCGGGAGTGGTTTTGACCTGGAAGTTTGTGTCCACAGAGGGGCGGGTGCTTATATCTGTGGGGAAGAGCCAGCTCTACTGGAGTCCCTCGAAGGGAAACGAGGAAACCCCCGTCTGAAACCACCGTTCCCAGCTTCTATTGGACTGTTTAATTGTCCCACAGTGATCAATAACGTCGAAACGCTCTCGAATGTGCCTTTTATCATCTTGAATGGAGCGGATTGGTTCAAACAAAAGGGACTGCCCAAGGATGGGGGAACGCGAATTTTTGGCGTGAGTGGGATGGTGGCCAAACCGGGGATCTTCGAACTGCCCATTGGCACAACCCTCAAGGAAATCATCTTCGAACATGCCGGAGGCATGAAAAAGGGAAAGACGCTGAAAGCTGTCATACCCGGTGGGATGTCAGCGCCAATACTGACACCTGAAGAGATAGACATTGCTATGGATTTTGATTCTCTCATGGAGGCAAAATCCATGCTTGGTTCGGGTGCCATTATTGTTATTGATGAAGACACTTCTATGCTGGAAGTGCTGAGGCTTGTAGCCAAATTTTACTCCCATGAGTCTTGTGGCCAGTGTACGCCCTGCCGTATCGGAAATGCCTGGATCAGCAAAACGGTCAATCGTATGGCGAACGGTGAAGGCAAAAAAGGAGATATCGACAATATCATCCGCTTGGCCTCCAATATATTGGGAAAGACTCTGTGTCCTCTGGGGGATGCAGCGGCCATGCCCGTTCTCTCTATCACCC
>WTAW01000169.1 GCA_013139435.1 Candidatus Aminicenantota bacterium
TGGAAATGGTAAGCTGAATTCCTAGTACAATGGTAAACAGAAATCCCACTACAATGGTAAACAGAAATCCCATCAGGATGGTAACATTGAATTCCCATTTTGAGGCGACTCCTGTAGGGTATAAAAAACTCTACAGGAGCGAAAATGATACGAAAAAAAATGTACAAACAGATTCAAACCTTTAAGCGTCAGGGGCATTCCAAAAAGGAAATTATAACTGTGCTGGAAAAGGATCCAAAAACTGTAGCCAAGTATTATCGCATGGATGAGAGGGATTTTCGTTGTTACCGGCAGCAGCATATGTTTCGGGATAAGATGTTAGAAGAATATGAGAAAGACATCCTGGAAGTCTATGAGACAAATGAATTTGCGAAGCTTAATATGTCGTCTGTGTATGATTATCTGGAGGAGAGATATGGGGAGCTGCCAGCCAACGAACAAACGCTTCGCAACTACATAAGTTATCTTATCCAGACGGACAAGCTGCGATTGGATGAGAGATTAAGGATTTACACGAAAGTGCCGGAACTTCCCTTTGGGCGTCAGATGCAGCTCGATTTTGGCCAGTACCGGTGCCGCAGCGGTCTTAAGCTTTTTATCTTTGCCGCGGTCCTTTCGGCCAGCCGCTATAAATATATCATTTTCCAGGGCCATCCCTTTAGGACAACGGAAGTCATCGATCATCTACTTTCGTGCTTTGACTATTTTGGAGGGGTGCCGGGGGAGCTGGTGATCGATCAAGACCGGCTGATGGTGGTGAGTGAAAACGCGGGAGACATTATCTACACGGATGATTTTAAATACCTTATCGAAGAACAGGAGATCAGGATGTATGTCTGCCATAAGGACGATCCTGAAACAAAAGGCAAGATCGAGAATGTGATCAAATACGTAAAGTGTAACTTCTTCGGCATAAGAGACTTTAAGAGCCTAGAGGAAGCGAACACAGGAGTTTTTAAATGGCTTAAAAGACGTGCGAACGGAAAAATATCTCAGGCGACCAAAAAGATACCAGCCATCCTGATTGAAAACGAAAGAGAGCACCTCAGGCCGGTCCGAAACTCCATATTCAGGAAAGGATCGCTTATCGGAAGAGAGGAAAGGAATGTCAACGAGAAAGACCGTATCTCGGTAAACGCCTGTGGGTATCAGCTGCCCTCCAAATACCGGAACAAAACGGTTGAGGTCTATGTGACCAAAGATAAAGTGTTTGTTTTCGATATCTACACAGGAGAAGAGATCGTTGAATATGACCTCTCACTCATTCCGGGGAAAGTCATCTCCAAGAGAGAGTATAGACGGGAAAATGAGAAAACGCTCCAGGAATTAAAAGACTATGTGATCGGAATGTTCAAAGACGAGAACTGGAAGCGATTCATTGCAAGGAACTTCCAGGCTTTTCCCAGATATATCCGGGACCAATGTGTAGAAGCGAAGAGATACTTCGAGGCGAAGGATATCGATATTTTCATTCTGAACAGAGCCCTGGAATACTGTTTAGAAAATAACACTCCGAGTTTTGCCAACCTGAATGATACTTATGCTTATTTTAAGCGGGAACATGAGAGAGAGGATCTGGAAATCCCAACTCTGAGCTTGGATTATCAAGGAGGTCATGAACCTTTAAGGGTTACGGCCAGGGACTTGTCTGTGTACAAAGAGATCATAAGCCCCCAGAGGGACCAATGAAAGCCTATGAACAGACGCTGAGCTTATTAAAGACCCTGAATTTAAGGGGCGTAGCCAACAGCCTTGATGAGGTGATAAATGACGCTGAGATCAGGAAGCACTCCTACATTACAGTCCTGAATACAGTTTTTACCTCTGAAATATCTTATCGAGTTAAACGCCGGGTCGAGCGGAACATGATTGGCGCTCATTTTCCTGTGATTAAGAGAATCGACCATTTTGATTTTGGCCGGGTCAAGGGGATAGGAAAATCAGAAGTAGTCAATCTCCTGGACTGCCGCTGGATAGACAACCAGGAGAACGTGCTGTTCTTTGGCCCACCAGGTATCGGGAAAACACACTTATCCATAGCTTTAGGGGTCGTTGCGGTGGAGAAAGGCTACAAGGTTTGCTTTGAGAGGATAACCAACCTGATAAAGCTGCTGAAGACCTCAGAGATCCAGAAGACATCCGAATACAGGATAAAACGCATCATGAAGTCAGATCTCATTATCATAGATGAGATCGGCTATACCCCGATCGAGAAACGTGAGGCGAATCTCTTTTTCAACCTGATCAGTGAAACCTATGAAAAAGCATCCATCATCGTTACATCCAATAAAAGCTTTGAATCCTGGGCGGAGATGATGGGCGATAGTATAATGACCACCGCAATGCTGGACAGGTTGTTACATCATGCCCGGGTTTTCACCCTGGATGGAGAATCTTACAGAATAAAAAATCAAAACAAGGAGGAATGATCATTTTCGGCTCGCTGAAAAATGGGAAAACTGTTTACCAAACAAGTGGGAAAAGTCCTTACCAAACAAGTGGGAAAAGTCCTTGACATTTACACCATCCCCGGTCTCCGCGGCTAGCCTGTTTCCGTAACAGGCAGGTGATACAGGTTCCCATGTTCCGATTCCCAACCCTTGGATCCGTAGGTGGCATGCTCTACCCCTGGCGACTCTGGATGGGAGGATAGAAGGAGTAACTCCCCATCTGATACGCATATCGTACCAACCAGTACGGAACATTACGCCATACCGGTCCTGGTCGCATTCTCTCGGTTCCACCAGGCCATCAAGCGAGTTGCACTCTAAATACAGAGGCTTCCGACGCATGCTTTGTTGTCTCACCATAGACCCTGCGGTAGCCCGACCTGTGGTTGGTGGCCCACATCCGGTACAGTTAAGGCCGTTCTGCTTATTTAACCTCACCAGCGGAACGTGGTGAAGCTTCGCGGCCCCCTTCCAACCAATCTCCTTCACTGGTTGGGACTTTATATGTCGGTTAGGCGTCGGCAAGCTTGCCCAATTTTGACAAGCTGTCATGGCGCACTAATATCCGAGAGCCAAAGCTCATTTATTTGAGAGGCTGAAAAATCTCTTCCTACAAGGTCTTCTGCAATCGGTAGGTTATGATCCGATTTTGTTGTGATCTTGAATTTCTTTCTGGTACGGGCTTTTATCCCGTTTTCTCTCATAAGCCGGGCTATACGGTTCTCCCCACA
>WTAW01000051.1 GCA_013139435.1 Candidatus Aminicenantota bacterium
TGATGTTTTTCTTAAAGGTATGATTCCCATTTTAAACTGCGGGATATTGCGATATCCGATGACCGAAGGTCTTGCTCTTCAAGCTTCTTCATTTCTCAAGAGGGGATTCACAGGGCACGATGCATGCTATGCAGCACTGGCAAAAGAACTCGAGGGAAGGTGGCTGACCTTCGATGACAAAGCCCACCAACTTATCAAAGCATCCCGAGTCTCCCATTCCTTACAAAAACGTCTTCCAAAGGATTGGGAGGGATGATAGCGTCAGATAATGGGCCTGATGAACATTCCCTTCATAAAGAAGAAGGCGTAAATGTAAAACAGTTAATGTACGTCTTTAAAGACGTCTATATGTAAATTTAAATTTGACAAATGGTCGACTTATATGTAAATTATATATGAATGTATAAACAGAGATCGCTATTTAGACACATTGAGCCATATCTCCACTCTCCGGAAGCGATCATTATAACCGGGATGCGCCGCACCGGAAAGACAACCTTATTGAATCATATATATGGATCTATCGAATCCAAAAACAAGATCTTCTTGGACTTGGAAAATCCCGTAAACAGAAAATACTTCGAAGAGGAGAATTACGAAAGAATAAAGAAAGCGTTTGAATTCATGGGGATCGATTTCAATGCAAGGCCCTACATTTTTCTCGATGAAATTCAGCTCGTGAAAAATCTCTCTTCCATCGCTAAATACCTTATCGACCATTACCGAGTGAAATTTTTTTTAACGGGCTCTGCAAGTTTCTACATGAAGAACCTTTTTACAGAATCGCTGGCCGGCCGGAAATATATTTTTGAGCTTTTCCCTTTGACTTTTAAAGAATTTCTTGGCTTCAAGGAAATCCGGTTTAAGATTCCGGCTGATAGACCGGATATTTCGAAAACTATGCACGATAATCTCGATATGTTTTATGACGAATTCATGAGGTTCGGAGGTTTTCCCGGAGTCGTCTTGAAATCCAGCGTGGAGGAGAAAAAAAAGGCCCTAGAAGAAATTTTCAACTCATTTTATCAACTGGAAATTTTGCAGCTGGGGGATTTTCGTAAGAATGAAAAAATCAGAGATTTGATCCTGCTCCTGGCGGAAAGAGTGGGAACCAAGATAGATATTCAAAAACTTTCCAGAGACCTCGGGATAAGCCGGCCTACTATTTATGAATATCTGGCATTTCTTGAAAGCACCTTCTTTCTGCATATGTTGAGGCCGTATTCTAAGGGAAAAAGCACAGAAATCCGGAAGATGCCTAAGCTTTATCTGTGTGACTCCGGGCTAGCCTATCACCTGGGGATGAAAGATTTGGGAAGATTGTTTGAGAACAGCGTGTTCCAGGATTTGAAGCGAAAGGGGAGTATTCATTATTTTCAAAAGAAAAGCGGCGCTGAGATCGATTTCATCCTGGCAAAAAGATATGCATACGAAGTGAAGCTGACACCTCAAGCTACAGACGTAAAAAAGTTAAAAAAAGTCGCTTTGGAACTGAAGTTGAAGGGAGCCAAAATTGTTGCCAAAAAATTTAATGATCTCGATGACATTATATATGGCTTTATGCTTTGACCGTAGAGTTTTGATCCCATTTGGACCTCTTCCCTTCGAGTAAGGTATGATGCAATTCCAACAAGCCAATTCCGACTAACCTGCCGATTCAGACAACCCGGACATAAGTTCTTCAAAAAGCCTTTTCACCAGTTTGTTTCTTCTTGCTGACCTGATCCGGCCAATGATCTTGTGCACCTTTTTAGCCGAGAAGCTTTTCGGGAACTCAAGCTCTGGAAGGGCTCTGAAAAGATTAGATTTCGCAGGACTCAAATAAAGGAAGTCTATAAGTGCTTTTTCTGGTGTGGCCATCTTGGCTATTCCCCTCCCCATTGATTCGAAACCGAAAAAGAACGAAGGATTGACATGATGAATTGAAACCACGCCGAGAGGAGTTTCATATCTTTTTGTTCGACTGATTGAGACAGCATAGATGATCGCAGGAATCTGTGAGATCATGTCGTGATAGTACAGCGCACTCTGGAGTGAAACATAGCTTGGAAAAGGATTTGTGAGGTATTCAGGAAGGGCTAATGGCTCCACCCTATCTTTGAAAGCCCAGAGCCCCCAGCTCAAATGAATTAGATGTCCGGCCGAAGAAAGACGGGCGAGAAGCTTGCTCGCATGGGCCCTGTCAATATTAAGACATGCTGCTGCATCTGAGGTCTGAAAAACTGCCACCTCCATTTCCAGCAGTTTGGAATGAACATCAACAAGCCTCATTAAGCGCCCTCACCGAACGATTCGACGACATGTAACCTTATGCTATCCCAGACCTCTTCAGCTCCATATCTAGGCTGATCTTCTGGCTCTAGGTAAGAAATAACCTGGCTCTTAAAGACGGCGAAGTCCATGGAGAGGATATTTTCTTTAACTTTATCCAAATTAGAGCGTAATTCTTCCGGCAGATCGACTCTCTCTACCCTGGAGGCAAGAAGGATATACAAATCAAAAATATCTCTGGTTTGAATAGTGCTTCTAGAAATGAGTGCTCTTATTTTCTGTAAGCACGTAATCTCTGCCGGGTAGTGATTGGCCATAATGGGAGGCAGTTCAAAAGCACGGATAATCTCTTGAGAAATGGATTCAAACTTGATAGGTTTTTCTAAACCTTGTCTTGAGAACTCGATTTTTGTTGGAAGAGGCTTATCCAGTTGAGGAACGATTAAACCCAACTTCCACCTCTGTGTGGTTTCTGTCTGTTTGTGTTCGGTGATGTGTTCAATTTCAATATCCCTGACCTGAAGGATATCGTTAAATGGTTTTGATTTCAGGATGCCATTCACTTTTTCACGAAGAAGTGCGACAGATATTGATTGGACATCTAAATCGATATCTTCGGAATACCGTGGGCTCCTGAAGAAGAACCTCATATTGCTTCCGCCTTTTAAAGCGTAGAATCTCTTGTCCAGTTTTCGCACCAATTGGCTCATAAAGAGCAGGTGAAAGAGCTCCACGTATTGTCTATGCGTATACGTATTCATGCTCACATTCTTCTGGATATATAATACCCATAATAGACATATATGTCAATTATAGGTATTTATAATGCCACATATGAAGAATTCCGAGATTTTGAATCGCCAATTTTCGTCTAAATTAAAGATTAAATTACTGGATGGTGTTCTTAGTGTGCCCAAAGGACGCTTTTTCATCCGTGAGCTTGGAAAATTTTGGATGTACAGGGCTGGGGATTATCGGATAATCTGTCAAATAAGGGAGATGGAAGTGACCATCCTTGTGGTTAGAATAGGGCATCGAAAATTTATAGGAATTTCCTTTTTGTGCTTGCGACAAATCTTCCACAGTTTCCCGTAATTTCCGCCCAGTTACATTTCGGAATAAAGTTATCATACCGAAAATACCGGTGGCCGTTCAGCGTCAAAGGTCAGCTCGAGATGGGCGATGATCCTGTCGATGATCTTCGGCTCTTCGATAAAAGAGATGATTCTCATCTGGCCACCGCATGAAGGACAACAAAGTGGCTTCCCTTATTTTAAATCTCGCCAATATTCCTTTAAAAACGCGAATGCGTCTTCCATGGTCTTTTTCTCGACTCCGCAATCCTGCGCCATGTCCGCGTAAGTC
>WTAW01000175.1 GCA_013139435.1 Candidatus Aminicenantota bacterium
CTAGGTTGATCGTTTTCTCCATGGCCTCTACAAATTCCCTTCGCGTGTCTGGATACCTGGGTGAATCCAGAACATGAAACCCGCACACGATCTCTGTCTGACCATGAACTTCGGCCCATGCTGTGGCAAGTGCAAGAAAGATCCCGTTTCTGAAGGGAACATAGGTCGAAGGAGGACCATCTCCATCTGCAACTGATCGATCGGCAGGTGGTAAGGGTGTGATTGGATCTGTAAGAGAGGAACCGCCGATCTGCTGCAGATCTATCTGCAGGATTTTTAGAGGGACATTCAGATCACTAGCGATCCTCTGTGAGGATTGGACCTCGATCTTGTGACGTTGTCCGTAGTCAAAAGTGAGCGCATGGACACGATCGTATCTATCGATGGCCCAATACAGAGCCGTTGTGGAGTCTATTCCACCCGAAAACAGTACCAATGCTTGTTTCATTTCATCGAATTCCAACGTGATGATAAAAGATAACCTGTCATTTTTCAAGGCACTTCGGTTGGCTGTAAGCATCTCCAAACCGTGATAACAGGAATCACATTGTCTTATTGAGTGTTCCAATTGTGTGGTGGAGAAAACCGTGAGAAGGGCTGGACGGGCATGGTACATCTCCCATGGGGAGATGTGAGGGAAGCCCGGAACCGAGCGAAGTTTCCTCGCTGGGGAAACTGAGAGTGTTTTCGCAATCACCAATTGGGACACCCGAATATCATTCATCACGGTTTTGGAGATGTTTCCCGATTGACTGGAAGTTATGATTTTGTGATACTATGTGACCCGGAACGATCAGATGGATCAAGACATCAAAGACAGTATCGCAGCCGATACACCTGAAAAGGCCTTTGCGCTTCTTTCTTCTGTTACACAAGACCCGGTTTTCACTGTCCGTGATGACCTCTATGAGTTCTCCTTGCTTTTGGATGCTGTCAAACTTCGCCGAAAACAGAAGACGAATTCGCGCTTTCGCCTTGTGGATTCGGGCGCATTGAGCCTTACGCAGGTCGAATGGTTGGCCGCAGAGGGCGCGGATGTTTATACGAGCGATGAGGCAGGAAAGAATGTGCAGGAGCTGGAGAGCATCCAAAATGCCTGCATGAAAGGAAACACTCTTCTTGCGTATCTGCACAGCGCTGCCTTGGAAAATGATGAGGCGCCATCTCTCGGGCTGGCGGGATTGAAGAGCTTGGGAGCGAGCGGTGTCTATATCTACCTCAGCAACAAAGACAGTGAGCGGAATTTGTCCGATGTGATCTTTCTGGCGGATCTCTGTCAGCGCGCACAGAGCCATCTTGTCTACTTCCATCATAAGGAGCTTGACGCAGCTCTCTTCGAATTAGGACAGGCGGGAGCGTGGTTACACATATCGGACAAAAACATAAAGAGCCCGGATGAGATGCCCCTTCTCACTGATATCATTCGTTCTGCACGTGCCTCTGGGACAAATGTTATCATCCATGTCGAGAAGGGAACCGAATTTTTGCTCTTGGAAGACCTCCAGAAAGCAGGAGCGGTGTTGATCTTTAAATCTGCTCTGATCGATTTCAGGTCGCCCCTTAGACCCCTCGAAGAAAAGACTAAAAAGCAAAAACTTGACGCTGACGCCTATTACCTCTATCCGATATTTCTCTAAAAATTAGTCTGAATGTTTGGATTGATCTGGAATGATCTTTCCCCCTCTCTTTTTTGTTTTAACCTGAAGGTAAAAAATGCCGATAATAAGAATGAGAAGGATTTTTAATGAAAGGTATCGGCAGTTTTTATGAATAGTTCAGGTGGAAGTTGGATTATTCACGAGTTGAGGGTGCAGCAGGTGCGAGGCGTCGGTTCATGAAGACGTGGTCGTCCACTTCGAATGGACCGCAACGAAGCAGATGCGGTGAGATCAGCTCGCCGGAGGTAAAAAATGCCGATAATAAGAATGAGAAGGATTTTTAATGAAAGGTATCGGCAGTTTTTATGAATAGTTCAGGTTAAGTGCTTCCAAAAGCAATAGGCATTGGATATAATAGCGTTTCTTTATTGTTACGATAGGTCTTTTATAGTTTCTAGGGCACGACAAATTGCTTGGGTGAGCAAGATAAGTTTGGATGTACATAAGCCTCGTGGAGGGCAACACATGACTGACGGACAGAAAAAAAACTTGGCTCTCGATGCGCTCCAGAAGATCAAGGAAGCCGAGACTAAAGCCAGAAAAATCGTTCAGGACGCGCGCGAAAAAACGTCTGTCAAGATCATCCAAGACGCCTACAAGGACGCCGATCAGATCAAAGAACGTGTGCTGAGTGAAGCCCGGAAACAGGCCCAAGACAAAAAGAGATCGATCATTCAGGAAGCCGAAAACGAGGTCAAGAGGATTATAGATGAAAGCAAGGCAGAGATCGATCGTTTACGAGAGAGATCGGCGGACACTAGAACTGAAGCGATCACAAAGGTTGCCGCCAATATCCATAAAGCCATCGAAGAAGGACATCTGTAGCTCATGGGTGTTTCTAAGGTCCAGAAAGTAGAGATCGTCGCCCACTCGGGGGTGAAGAAGGCCCTTCTCTCTTCACTCCAGGAAGAAGGTGTGGTCCACCTCGAACAAACCCAGACAGAGGAGCTGGGACTGACGGGTTCATCCGCAGATGTTACGGACGTCGATCATCGCCTGCATCATCTGAAACACGCGTTGGACTATCTTGCCAACTATAAGGATGAAAAACTCTTGAAAAAACTGTTTGGCCAAAAGCCTCAGGTTTCACGGTCAGAGAGGACTGGCGTCCTAAAGTTGGATTATATGTCCCTCTTGGACAGGATCAAGCAGAATGAATCGCAAAAGAATAACCTGATCTCCCACCTGAAGTATTTGGAAAGGGAAGAGGAGGTGTTGTCGCCGCTCAGTGACTTGGAAATTCCCATAAGATCCATCCGTTCTACGGATTCGACCCGTGTTCTCCTCGGCTTCTTAACCTTAGCCCAATTGGCAGACATCGAGAGTCTGGCAGATCAGGGCGCTCTTTGGTACAGCATCATCCAAAAGGGGAAGCGCTATGTGTATCTCTTACTTGTCTACCTGAAGAGTGAAAGCGCTTTTTTTGAAGAGTCACTCCGGGAACTTGATTTCCATCCTGTTTATTTTACGGATCCAGTGCTGGAAAGAGCAGAAGAGAGTGACCGAGTGGAAGACGTATTGGTCAAAATAGCAAGGGAAGGGGAAAGAACACAGAAAGAGATCGATGACCTGGATAATGAAGCTAAGCGTCTGTGTGCTCATAGTGAAGAGTTGATGCAAGTCCATGATGTTTTAATGAATGAAAGAGAAAAGGAATTGTCCTCCCGCATGATGGGAGAGACAGAGCGAGTGTCTTATCTCGAAGGCTGGGTGCTTACCAAGGACAAGGAGAGGCTTCTCGCTAAACTGGAGCCATATGCAGACAATATCGAGTGCTATTTCCGAGACGCACTTCCTGAGGAAGACCCGCCCGTTGATCTTCAAAATCCAAAAGCAGACCAACCATTCGAACTCATAACAAAACTCTACTCGCTTCCCAAGTCCGGAACGTTAGATCCAACGCCCTATCTCACCCCCTTCTTTTTCATTTTTGTGGGGTTGACCGTCAGTGAGGCAGGCTACGGATTCCTGGTGACACTGCTCAGCCTTCTTCTCCTAAAATTTGCGAAGCCCAAGGGAAATATCCGCAAGTTCATCATCCTTATGGCGATATTGGGTGTGTCGAACATCTTCATCGGGACTATGGTCGGAGGTTGGTTCGGTTTCCCCATCCGTCGTTTGATGGTGCTCGATCCATTACAGAACCCGGTGCCTTTTCTGCTTTTATCTCTGGCTTTGGGTTTTATCCAGGTCTGGTTTGGAACCCTGTTGAACATGATCTCCAAGATAAGGAGCAAAGAATATCTCCAGGCTATTTTTGTTCAGGGAGGCTGGCTTTTGCTTCTGCCATCTTTGGTGGCCTACGGAGTCACAAAAAACTCTGTGGCCGGGATCCTGACTCTTGTCGGAGCAGGGGGGATTGTTCTCTTCGGTGCTCCGAGCAGGAATCCCATCGCCCGTTTTTTTGGCGGGCTCTACAGCCTATACGATATTTCACGCTATTTGGCTGATATTCTCTCTTATTCTCGGCTTCTGGCGCTGGGGTTGGCAACGAGTGTCATTGCAATGGTTGTGAATACCCTTTGTAAGACAGCACTGGACATCCCAAAAGTCGGCTGGTTAGTGGCGGCTTTGATCTTTGTCGGAGGCCATCTGTATAACCTCGCGATAAGTTTTCTGGGGGGATTCGTCCACTCCATGCGCCTACAGTTTGTTGAATTTTTCAGCAAGTTCTTTATTTCTGGGGGTAGGCCTTTCAAGCCCCTTGAACTGGAGAGTAAATATGTCGATTTTATATAGAATACGGAATACCGATAAAAGGAGGTCAATAAAATGCTTAGTGGTCTGACATTAGCGATATTTGGAGCTGCTCTTGCTGTCGTCCTCGGTGGGATCGGTTCGGCCATCGGTGTTGGCCTTGCCGGTCAAGCGTCCAGCGGTGTGATGAGTGAAGACCCGGATAAATTCGGGAGTCTTCTTCTGCTCGTCGCATTGCCCGGTACTCAGGGCATATACGGCTTTTTGAGTGCTTTCCTCGTGATACTCAAGCTGGGATTGGTTGGGGGGACGGTGGCAACGGTGAGTGTCAATCAGGGATGGCAGATGCTCATTTCGTGTCTGCCGGTTGCACTCACCGGACTTGTCTCCGGAATCCACCAGGGGAAGGTTTGTGCATCAGGCGTCTATATGATTGCCAAACAGCCCAAGGATCTCATGAAGCCTGTGATCATGGCAGCCCTTGTGGAGACATATGCTGTGCTGGGATTGCTTATCACGATCCTCATCCAGAATGGCATCACGATCTGAACCTTCGAAATCAAACGGATAGCCATGAGTTTGGAAAAGATCCTGAACACGATTATTGAAGATGCCCAGGCCGAGGCCGTGGGGATTGTCAAAGAGAGCCAATCCAAGGCCGAAGAAATTAAGGAGACGGTGCGTAAGGAAGCTTTGGAATTGGCGGAAGCGCTCCATGCTGAAGAGGAAAGGCAGGGCCGTCTCGAAGCCAGTCGATTGATCACTCAAGCCCGCTTGGAGGGAAGGATCGATATTCTCTCCACCAAAAAGGAGATCATAGAGGATGTATTGGCAAAGGCTCTGGACAAAGAACGCAGCAGCATAGAAAAACTGAAAAGACAGATCATCATGAAGGAGGGAGAAAGAGAAGAAGCGTTCGACGAGAGCAGGCTCCTGGATGAGATCCGTCCTCAACTGGAAAAATTCATCAACGATGCCCTGAAATTATGAAGAGACCATCCCGCCTTGATTATGCTTTTGCCATAGGACGCATCCGCGTTTTGGAAAAAGGTTTGGTTTCGAGTGCTGTGTTCAGGGAGGCGGCAGACGAAAGGGATGTTTCGAGCGCCCTCAAAATGATATTTGATGCCGGCAGCTTCTTGGATGAGATAACAGAGATCCGGAACTCTGAGGAGCTGGATCTTTTTCTGGCTAATGAAGAGAGGCAACTTTTGAAAATGTTGTCTGAGGTATTAATTGAAACAGAGCTATTGAGAATCATGACCTATGAGGCAAGCGAGCCCATGACTGCGTTTTCTGTTGCGCATAGACTCGATTACCCCTTTATCTCCGATTACTTTCGTCACCGGATCGATCTGGGAAACTTTAAGATGTTTTTTCGCGCTAAATATTCCGCTCTTCCTAAAGAGCGGATCGAAAAGCTTTTGTTGACAGGAGGTTTTTATTCGCCCGATCTCTTGCTCAATAATTTTGACCTGTCCTATTCGGAGATTGCAGAAAAGATCCACTTCACCCCTTACAGAAAATTGTGGGAAGCGGTTGTGGATGCCATCGAAGAAAAGGAGACGTTTGTCGAGCTAGAAAGAAGCTTTGAGGACTACTTGATCCGTTACCTGAAAAAAGCAAAGTACATTGTCTTTGGACCCGAACCCATATTTGCCTACGGATTGGCCAAAAGACGAGAGCTGAGCTTGGTCAGGATCCTTGGTGTGGGTAAGCTGAATCATATTCCTTCAGAGATCTTAAAGGAGAGATTGGGGGAAACCTATGCTTGATCGAGTGGCTGTGATCGGTGATCGTGACCTCATTTTCCCTCTAAAGGTTATGGGTATCAAGGTCTATTCCCCCAAAGATATCGATGAGGCTCGCCGATTGTTGGGTACGCTTGAGGAGGAAGGTATTGCCCTGTGCCTCATGCACGAGAGTTTTTTTGCTCCTCTGAGCGAAGAGAGAGAGGTGCTGAGAGATAAGTTCACTCCGGTAGTGGCGGGATTCTCAGATTATAGGAAGGTCACGGACGAACTGGGGAAAATGATGCGAGAAATGGCTATAATCGCCACGGGATCTGATTCTTTGGTCAAAAGAAGGGGAAACGATGAAATACGGTAAAATCATTCGCGTTGCAGGTCCTCTAGTGGTCGCTTCCGGCTGTCTGGGGGCGAAGATGTATGACATGGTTAAGATCGGTGAACTCAGATTGATCGGTGAGATCATCGAGTTGAAAGAGGACAAAGCCTATATCCAGGTCTATGAGGATACGACCGGCATCGGCCCGGATGAACCCGTCTACCTGACAGGTATGCCCCTGAGCGTTGAGTTGGGCCCCGGGCTCGTCAGTTCTATATATGATGGCATCCAGCGGCCCTTGGATATCATCCGTGAGATAAAAGGAGATTATGTGACCCGTGGAATTGAAGTGCCCTCTCTCGATCGTGAGAAAGAATGGAAGTTTTTTCCACATGTCGAAAAGAGGCAAAAAGTCGTATCTGGAGATATTCTTGGTGAGGTGGAGGAAACTCCCCTTATTAATCACAAAATCATGGTTCCCTACGGAATCAACGGCACCGTTATCGATATAGAGGAGGGCAACTTCACTGTCAATCGTGTTATCGCCAGGATCCAGACTGATGCTGGGGAGAAGGACATCCGTTTATTCCAGATATGGTCGATCCGGAAGAACAGAAAAGTTCAGGAACGCCTCATGCCGAATGAACCCCTCACCACAGGGCAGAGAGTGTTGGATACACTGTTCCCCTTGGCTAAGGGAGGAACAGCATGTGTGCCGGGTCCTTTCGGCAGTGGGAAAACAGTTGTCCAGCACCAGCTGGCCAGGTGGTCTGATGCACAGATCATCGTTTTTGTAGCCTGTGGTGAACGCGGCAATGAAGTGGCCGATCTGTTGCTCAGCTTTCCGGATCTGAAAGACCCCCATACAGGACGCCCCCTTTTGGAGAGGACGATCATCATAGCCAACACGTCGAACATGCCTGTGGCAGCCCGGGAGGCGTCCATCTATACAGGGATGACCATAGCGGAATACTTTCGTGATATGGGATATTCCGTTGCGCTTATGGCAGATTCCACAAGCCGTTGGGCAGAGGCCCTCAGGGAGATCTCCGGCAGGATGGAGGAAATGCCTGGTGAAGAGGGGTATCCTGCCTATTTGGCGAGCCGTCTTGCAGAGTTTTATGAGCGTGCTGGGAAAACTGTCTGCTTGGGTTCAGATAAGCGCGTCGGTGCCCTGAGCGTGATCGGTGCCGTGTCCCCTCCGGGAGGCGATCTGTCGGATCCGGTCGTCCAGTCCACACTCAAAGTGGTCAAAGTGTTTTGGGCTCTGGATGACCGGCTGGCTAACATGCGGCACTTTCCTGCGATCAATTGGCTGCAGAGCTATTCTCTTTACACAGAGAACATCAAGGGATATTGGGAAAAAGAAGTGGCAGAGGATTTTTTAAGCCTGCGACAGGAAGCCATCAGACTCCTTGAGGAAGAATCAGAACTGCAGGAGATCGCACGGCTCGTCGGTATGGAGAGCATGTCTGCGAAGGACCGTCTTGTCCTCGAATCGGCCCGTTCCATAAGAGAAGATTTTCTGCACCAGAATGCATTCCATCCGCAGGATACTTACACATCTCTCAGGAAGCAGTATTTGATGCTCCGGACGATCCTGCATTTTCACAACTCAGCGCTTAAAGTCCTTGAGGATGTGAGTTTAGATAAGATCCTTTCGCTTCCGATCAGAGAAAAGATCGCCAAGTTGAAATTTTTGCCCGAAGAAGATACAGGTATCATCGAGGCGTATATCGAAGTGGATAACGCATTCAAAGGCTTGCGAAAAATAACGGAATAAGAGGGCGACATGTATAAGGAATATTTGACAGTATCGAATATCGTCGGGCCACTGCTCATCGTCGAAAAGATCATTGATGTCAAGTACGGCGAGCTGGTGGAGATCGAGACGGCCGATGGGAGCCTCCGTCGGGGCACGGTCCTGGATGTGTCGACGGAGCAAGCAGTGGTCCAGGTGTTTGAGGGCACTGTAGGATTGGACGTGGATAAATCTCGCGTCCGGTTTCTGGGGCGGTCTCAGCAGCTGGGTGTTTCTGAAGAGATCGTTGGACGGATTTTTGATGGGTCCGGAAAGCCCAAGGACAAAGGCCCTCAAATCATCCCCGACAAGATGATCGATATCAACGGGAGTCCGATAAATCCCCAGGCTCGAGATTATCCTTCTGAGTTCATCCAGACCGGAATATCCTCCATCGATGGGATGAATCCCCTGGTGAGAGGACAGAAGCTCCCCATATTTTCCGGGAGCGGCCTCCCTCATCCGAGGATCGCGGCACAGATCGCCAGACAGGCAACTGTGTTGGGAAAAGAAGAGAAATTTGCAGTGGTCTTTGGTGCCATGGGCATCACGTTCGAGGAGGCGAACTTTTTCATCGAAGACTTCAGGAATACGGGTGCATTGGAACGTGCGGTGCTCTTCCTAAATCTAGCTAATGAACCGACGATCGAACGTTTAGCCACACC
>WTAW01000214.1 GCA_013139435.1 Candidatus Aminicenantota bacterium
TATACACTTTGGTTTTGGTTGTGGGGAATTTTTCCAGGTCGGTCCTGACCCGGTCCATGATCCTGTCTTCCCCTTTACCGAGAATGCCAGGCTTTAGCCGGATGGTGAATTCCGAAAGGTTTTCGCGCTCTTCCTGAAAGGAAATGCCTCCTCTGGATCCTTTTCCGACGAGCTCGTAGATGCTGTCGATCTCTTCATGCTGCTCCAGGGTCTTGGATATGTCGGCGATGATGGCGGCATTTTCTTTCAGTGAAGTTCCCGGCTTGAACTCGATGTTTATTAGGAATTCTCCCTGAGAGATGACGGGAATGAGCTCCTGTCCCATGAAGCGGGTCATAAAGATACTTACAAAAAACAGGACGATCACAGAGAAGGCAATGATTTTCCGATGGGCAAATGATACCCCCTGGACTTTTTTGTATCCCTGAAAGAATCTGTCATACAATTTGTCCAAAGGTTTAAAGATGAATTTGAGCCAGCCGGCCAGGCTTTCTTTGGACGTTTCTCGTCGGAGAGTCGAATTCAGCATGGGTACAAGCGTCAGCGAAACAACCAGGGAGGCCAGCAGAGAGTAGGTGACTGTCAGGGCCATATCCTTAAACAATTGACCGGCAATCCCCTCTACAAAGATGATAGGAAAAAAGACCGCCACCGTGGTGAATGTGGAAGCGGTGACTGCTCCCGCAACTTCAGATGTTCCCTCAAGCGCGGCCGTGTATAGGTCGGCCCCCTTTTCTCGATAACGCTGGATAGACTCCAGCACCACGATCGAGTTATCCACAAGCATCCCGATCCCCAATGCCAGGCCTCCGAGAGAGATGATATTCAGAGTGATTTTGGACGAATACATCAGGAAAAAAGTGATGATCACCGAGATGGGAATGGCCGTACCGATAATCAGTGTGCTCCGGAAGTTTTTCAAAAAATAGAGCAAGACCAGTATCGCAAGGCACCCTCCGATCACAGCAGTTCGTTTCACTTCGTTTATGGTATTCTTAATGAACTTTGCCTGGTTGGTGATCACCATGTAGTCCATGTCTCTTGGCTGGAGGATATTCTCCCTGACCTGTACGAGCCTTTCAGTCACTGCATTGGAAACAGAAACCGTATTCGCGTCCGCTGCGCGGTAGATGGCAGCCTCTATGCATTCTCGTCCATTGATGCGTGAGATGACCTTTCGTTCCTTGTAACCCCGGAAGACATCAGCGATGCTCCCAAGAGTGATCTGGACATCCCCCCGTCTTTCGATGATGATATCTTTAATCTCCTCGACTTCGACAAACTGATTCACAGTGCGGACCAAGTACTGGCTGTCCTTTTGTTTGAGTATTCCTGCGGACAGGTTGACATTCTCCTGGGCCAGGCGGCTGGACACGGTTGTGATCGGAATATTGAGCAGGCTGAGCTTCTGCTCGTCGAGATCAATGTGGATCTCGTCTTCCAGGCCCCCAGAGATCGAACAGGCTGCCACTCCTTCGATCGTTTCCAGGGCTTGCTTGACCTCTCTCTCGGCGATGTACCGGATTCGGGCCAGATCGGTGTCTCCGGTTAGCCCCAGTTTTATGATCGGCTCCTGATTGGGGTCATACCTGAGGATGATGGGTTTTGTGGCCCCTACAGGGAGCCGCAAAAGGTCCAGCTTTTCCCTGAGCTTTAAAGTGGCAAAATCCATGTTTGTTTGCCAGGCAAACTCGACCGTGACTTCGGATAGCTCTGCTCTGGATACCGAAGAGATCCGCACGACGTTATCCACAACGCCGCATGTTTCTTCGATGGGTTTGGAAATGATGTTCTCGATCTCTGATGGGGCTGTCCCCGGATATTCAGTTTGGATAGTGAGGGTGGGGTAGGAGATCTCCGGGAGAAGGTTCAGCCGTAATTTCGAATAAGAGATGAATCCAAAGATGATTGCCGCGACGGTAAACATAAGGACAGAAACGGGGTGGTTGATGGAAAACTTAACGATCTTCATCGGACAACTTCAACCCTCTCACCGTCTTCAAGTCCTTCCACGCCAACTGTCACGATGACTTCGCCCTGCTCTAGGCCGCTCAGGATCTCCACATGATCTTCCTCAGTGATCCCGAGTACGATCTCCCTCTGTGACACCTGATTGCGGTCCATAACAAAGACGTATGTTTTATTCTGTTTAAAAAGGATGGATTTGCGTGGGATGACCAGGACGTCTTCTTTTTTCCCTATGACAATTCTAGCTTCCACAAACATCCCCGGTTTGAGCATCAGGGTCTCGTCGAAAACCTCGACCGTAACTTTGACAGTGCCGCTCTGGACGTCAACACGGGGATTGATTAATTTTACTCGTCCTTGAAAGATAGTCCCTTCTATGATCTCTGTAGTGACTTCGGTAAGCATGTCTGTTTTCAATTTGATAGAGTCAGATGTGGGGACAAACACACGGACCAATAGGGGCGAGAAGTCTTCGATCGTGTAGACCTGCTGGTTTGCGTTGACTCGGTCTCCGACCTCGACCAGCCGCTCGGTGATGTAACCGTCGGAGAGCGAACGTATTCGTGTCCAATTCAGCTGCAGCTCGAGGTCTTTGAAACTTTCCTGCCGGTTTTCATAGTCGAGCTGTCTTTGCTTGTACGCTGCTTCAGTGGTCTGGAACTCCTGCTCGGAGATCAGGTCTTTTTTGATGAGTTCCTGACTCCGGTTTAAGTTGGCCTCCGCCTCCTCGAGGCTGAGTTTAGCCTGCTCCAGTTGGATCTTGGCCTGCTGGTAGCTTATTCTGATTTCCTTATCATCGAGGAGAGCCAGTTCGTCATTTTCTCTAACGAATGCGCCCTCCTCCTTCACGATCTGTTTCACGTAGGCGGAAAGCCGGGAGAATATCTCCACTGTGCGTTCCGGTTCCACAATCCCGTTGAGGACCAAGTAAGAATTCAGGCTTTTCCTTTCAACCGGTTCCACATTCACGAGAGCGGCAGTGCCGCCTCCACCCGACCCGCCCTGTCCCATCCGGGCGAGCATTTCACGAACCTGTTCCTTGGGGATCTGACCGGACTTGATCGCCTCTTTCATACGGTCGGGAATATCGAGTTTGTCGACATCGATGTCTTCCAGTTCGGCTTCCGGTTTGCCCCCCTCTCGAGAATCTGAGCCCGGCTTCTGTCCCTCTCTTTTCTGCGAACCCCCATGATCCGGGGATCTTTTGTCGCTTTGCTGTCCCACCTGATGTGGGTCTGATTGACCTTCAGAGCCAGCTTGATCAGATTTTCTGCAGCCGAATGTCAGTGCCAAAAACACTGCTAGCATAAAGATGAGTAGTTTTCGCATAATGTCACCATTTCATTTATTTCCAATTCATTCTTGTCGCAGGCTTGAGTATACTTTTTCTCAATAATCAAGACAACTGAGTCATCAAGATTGAACCACTATTTATATAGGTTTTCTCAACATATTCCTTTGGTCTTACCAATTTTTATCTATTATCCTGTCTTTATACATATATTAGACGGGATATTATACATTTTCTTCCATGATTGAATATTCTTTTTCTTCATTGTATATTAAGTCTGGATTATTCATAAAAAATGTCGATTATAATAATGAGGCCTATGAAAACGGAATTGTCAGATTAGTTAGGAAACGGCATCTTTCACACTGACCATGAAATTGATCTCCCAATCTTTAAGAACAAAACTCATCTTTAGTTTTCTTATTATCATTATTTTCGGTGGCTTACTCTCTTTGAGCTTTGGATATAGACTGGTTAAAAATACTATCATCTCTCAAGCCCAAGCTAAAGTAAGGCATGACTTATCTTCTGCCTGGATGGTTTTTAATGAAGAACTAAATAATATAAAAGAGATTGTGAGTTTAACCTCAGCAAGAGAGAGTATCCGGGAGGACATAAAAAATAACAGCCAGAGTATTCTTTTGAAAAAGCTTAGCCGGGTGAGAGAGGAACACCGATTAGACATATTAACCCTAGTGGATCGAAAAGGAATTGTGATTGTGAGAACGCGCAACCCAGGAGTAGTCGGTGATGATCAATCCCAGGATGAAATAATTAAACGGGCTCTTAGTAAAAGTGCAGTATCCAAGCCGCAAATTGTCCCTCGCGATGAACTCCTAAGAGAAAATAAAGATTTGGCGGATCTGGCTTACATGGAATTTATCCCTACTCCAAAGGCTGCTCCCAGACTAGAAAACAGGGAAACAAGCGGCATGATGCTGAAAGTGGCTTCCCCTGTTTTAGATGAAAACAACAACATTTTAGCAGTTCTCTACGGTGGAATATTGCTCAACCGAAACTACGATATTGTCGATCGCGTAAAAGAAACAGTTTACAAAGAAGAGAAATATAAAGGACGGGAGATTGGGACTGCGACAATTTTTCAGCATGATTTACGTATCTCGACTAATGTTAAAAATGAAAGAAACGAACGAGCCATCGGCACAAGAGTTTCCAAAGAGGTCAGTAATGCTGTCCTTGTGGAAGGCAAACCCTGGGTTGACAGAGCTTTTGTGGTTAACGATTGGTACATAACTGCTTACGAACCCATACGAAATATAAATAATGAAATTATCGGCATTCTCTACGTCGGGATGCTAGAGAGGCCTTATATCGATACAACAAACCGGGTTATGCTGGCATTCACAATAATGGCCTCCCTCTGTGTGGTTTTTTTGCTGGTTATCCTTTATTTTTCCACATCAAGGATTATCAATCCTCTCCGAAATATGGTTATTGCCACGCAAGAAATCGCTAAAGGGGATCTAAATCTTGAGGTTAAAGTAGATTCCAAAGATGAAATCGGTGATTTAGCGGATTCTTTTAACAAAATGATAGCAGATTTGAAATCTGCAAACGAAAAACTCATCGATTGGGGAAAAACCCTCGAGAAAAAAGTTAAGGAGAGAACAAAAGAATTACGGGAAGCTCAGGCCCATCTCATCCAAACAGAAAAGCTGGCCTCACTGGGAAAACTGGCTGCTGGAGTCGCTCATGAAATCAACAATCCCCTGGGCGGAATACTCATCTACAGCCATCTCCTATTGGAGGATTTCGATAAGGAGAGTCCGTATTACAATAACCTGGAGAAAATTGTTAAGGAAACAACACGTTGCAAGGAGATTGTTAAGGGACTGCTCGAGTTCGCGCGACCCAAAGAACCAGAGACGACGTCCTCACGCGTGAACGAACTTTTAGACAATGCGCTTTCACTTCTTGAATCCCAGAGTCTTTTTCAGAACATTCGTGTGGGAAAACAATATTCGGAGGACCTCCCTCTTATCACAGCCGACAATGCTCAACTCCAACAGGTCTTCATGAATATTATTCTTAATGCCGCTGATGCCATGAAAGGAGAGGGAATATTGACGTTAAGGACGTCTTTAGACGCGGATGGCGAGTATTTAATCATTGATTTCACGGATACTGGACCCGGGATAGGAGAAGAAGATAAGAAAAAAATTTTTGACCCTTTTTTTACGACAAAAGAAGCGGGCCAAGGGACTGGGCTGGGTCTTTCGATCAGCTACAGCATTGTTCGAAAACATCAAGGGACGATTGAGGTACAGAGCGAGCTTGGAAAGGGTGCGACTTTTACGATAAAGCTCCCTGTTTCTGGAGAAATTCAGGATGAGTGAAAAAGCAAATATTCTCATCATTGATGATGATGAAGCCATCTTAGATTCATGCTCTCAGGTCCTGCTAAAGGCCGGCTATTCTGTGAAGGGAGCTCGAGATGGCGAGGAAGGTCTCAAACTTTTTAAAAGCGAATCCTTTCATATGGTTCTCCTTGATTTAAAATTGCCCGGTTCGGATGGGATCGAAGTATTGGGCCATATCAAGACGGAAAATCCAGAAACGCCTGTCATCATAATGACAGGTTATGCCTCCGTGGAGTCCGCAGTAGGAGCCATGAAACAAGGCGCCTTTGATTACATGGCCAAGCCCTTTAGCCCCAAAGAACTGCGCGTGAACATCAGGAAAGCGCTGAACAACCGAAAAATGCTCATGGAAAATCTTTACTTGCGTAAAGAGCTGGAAGCCAAGATTGAGTTCGACCTGGTGGTCGGAAAAAGTGAAGCCATGGAAGCGATGTTGGACGTTGTGAAAAAAGTTAGCCCGTCGGAAAGTACAGTCCTGATTTCTGGCGAAAGTGGAACGGGAAAAGAAATATTGGCTCGTGAGATTCACAAACATAGCCTCAGACGTGATGGTCCTTTTGTTGTTGTGGATTGTGGTGCACTGGTCGAAACGCTTTTTGAAAGCGAGCTCTTCGGGCATGTTAGAGGGTCTTTCACAGGAGCTTACGAGACCAAACACGGCCGGTTCGAATTGGCCAATGGGGGGACGGTTTTTCTGGATGAGATCAGTAACATCAGCCTCAACATCCAGGCAAAGCTTTTAAGGGTTATTCAGGAGAAAGAAGTCACTCGAGTGGGGAGTGCCAAATCCATAAAAATAGATGTGCGGATTATTGCTGCGACCCATGAAGACTTGGCAGAAGCTGTGAAAGGCGGAAAATTCAGGGAAGACCTCTTTTACCGCCTGAGTGTTGTCCCCATCCATGTTCCCCCCTTGAGAGAGCGAAAAGAGGATATCCCTCTCCTCGTCGATCATTTCCTGCTCAAGTACAACAAACGGGCAAAAAAGAACATTCAATCCGTATCTCCCCAAATCCTTGAAGCTTTAAGGGCCTACGACTGGCCCGGAAACATACGGGAGCTGGAAAACACTATTGAGCGCGCAATCGTGCTCACTCGGAACGATCAACTCGGACTTGAAGACCTGATTTACCATGGCATTGGTTCCGGTTTGTCATTTCTGGAGCCAGTGGGGGGAAAGTACAAGACCCTGGATGAAATCGAGAAAGAGTACATCAAAGCGGTAATTCGAGCCCATCACGGGAACAAAAGCAAAACCGCTAAAATCCTTAGTATCGACCGAAAAACCCTCCTCTCTAAACTCAAGCGCTATAACATCCAATAAACCTGAATTATTCATATTAAAGAGGCGGGGTGTGTCAAAATTGAATAGCAAGTGGGGAATTCTGCGCCACCTCATCAAAATTCCCACCTCTACACAATCCTATTGAGTATCATAAACTTCAACTGATTTTCTCTTAACAAGTAACAAAGAGAGAAAAATTTTTAATCTCCGAATGTTTCGGCATGCAACTTGCATAAGTTTATATCTGATGAGTTGGACAAGTGAAGATACCGCATTTCGTGCAACCGTCCAGCCAAGTCTTTTACAGAAGACGTAACCAAATGTTTATAAAAGGAATCATAAAATGAAAATTGTCAAACTCAAAAAAGAAAATCTGTTTCCTTTCCTTGAAGTCATATCAAAAGATGCAGATTTATGGGCGCCTGTGAAAAAAAACAGCGACAGACACGTGTTCAAAATGATCGATGACCTTACTCACATTAACCTCGACTATACGCGCACTATTCTCCCCCCGAGGAATATCATTCTGCCTCCAGAGATCAGGATGTTCAGAGCGACACCATTAGAGTATGAACCGAATTTTTCCCACGTTGCAAAAAGAATCCTCTTCGGAGTACATCCCTGTGACATCCATGGCCTGCTCATAATGGATAAATTCTACAGCTTCATGTACGACGACCCCTATTACATCGAATCGCGGAAAAATACGATCATTCTCGGGCATTCATGCTGGCCCGATGAGAATTGTCTGTGCAAATCCACGAATACCCATATTGTCGAAGAAGGATACGATTTATTCTTTACAGATCTGAAGAAAAACTATTTGGTTTGGATCGGTTCCAGCCGTGGAGATGACCTCATTCGCATGAAACCCGACCTTTTTGAGGAAGAAATTGCCAATGAAGACATTCAGAGTTTCATACGGAGGCGAGAGGAAAAAGACAAAGCTTTCCAAACCGAGATCAATTTCACAGCCATGCCAGATTTGATGGAGTTAAAGTATAACGATCCCCTCTGGGACGAATTGGGCACGGCCTGCTTGGCCTGTGGCTCCTGCTCTAATGTGTGCCCTACATGCAATTGCTACAATGTCGAGGACAAGCCTGTTTTGGGCGAGAATTGTTCAGATATCAGTCGTTGTTGGGATGCTTGTACATTGGAAAACTACTCGGGAGTCGCCGGGGGAGAGAATTTCAGAGAAAAAAGGTCTGAACGCCTTAAACTCTGGTACACACACAAACTCCAAGCCTATATCTCAAAATACGGAAAACCGGCATGTGTCGGCTGCGGCCGATGTGTGGTGACATGTCCAGTGGATATCAATGTTCTCACCGTTGGGAAAGCACTGGATGGGAATGGCATTGATTCCTTTTGGAGCAGGCTGAGCAAAGAGGTGACAAGATGAAAGGCAAAATCAATGAAACAACTCAAAATAATCCTTTTTTACCCGAACTTGCACGAATAATCAGCACGCATTATCTCACGAAAGATGTCAAATTTTTCCAAGTACGGTTCTCAGACATGGAAAAAGCGCTATCTTTCAGGTATGAACCGGGTCAGTTTGCGATGGTGTCTGTATTGGGCGCTGGAGAAGCGCCGTTCTGTTTATCGTCTTCCCCGTCCCGCCCTGGACTGTTGGAGTTTTGTATCCAAAAAAAGGGGACATTGACCAACGCTCTCTTTCGTCTCAGAGAAAATGATCTTGTCGGGGTGAGGGGCCCATACGGAAACGGCTTTCCCATGGGAGATATGGAGGGGAAAGATGTCCTGATTGTCATGGGAGGATTGGGGGTCGCTCCACTTCGCTCCGTCCTGCTCTATTGCCTTGATAACCGTGATTTATTCAACAGGGTTATCCTTCTCCATGGAGCAAGAACTCCTTCAGACATGATATTCAGGGATGAGTTTATGGCTCTCAAGGAAAGAGTTGACCTGGAGTGTTTTCTGACCGTTGATGAAGATGATACCGGAACATGGAAAGAAAACATTGGGGTAGTCACCACTCTTTTCCCGAAACTCAAGAAGATCGATCCTTCTCAAGCCTACGGATTAGTCTGTGGACCTCCTGTAATGTACAAATTCGTCATCAAGGAATTCATTCAGTTGAACATCCCAAAAAACCAGATCTTGATGACGCTGGAAAGAAGGATGAAGTGCGGAGTCGGCAAATGCGGACACTGTGCGATCGATTATATCTACACGTGTTTAGATGGTCCTGTCTTCACTTATTGGGATGTCATTCATATGAGGGAGCTCATCTAGGAGGGATAAAATGAACAACAATAAACCAAAAATCGGAATTTATGAACTCACAGGCTGTGCTGGAGATGCTCTCCTCATTCTTGACTGCGAAAATGAACTCCTGGACATCTTTCAGGCTGCGGATATTCAATCCTTTCTCATGGCCAAAAGCGACAATATTGACGGAGATCTCGATGTAGCCCTCGTTGAAGGCTCTGTGACGACCGAAAGGGAGATAGAGGAGCTAAAGGATATCCGTAATAGAGCGAAGATCGTAGTGGCTATCGGCTTGTGCGCCACGGTGGGAGGTCTCCAGGGTCGATTTACTGATTCCGAAGAATGGGGAGAGAATCTCAAGAAGGTGTATGGTGATGTAGAAATGACCCACACAAAGGCTGTCCAATCCAAGCCGATCGACGCCTATATTAATGTGGATTTTTACCTTCCTGGGTGCCCCATCGGCAAAGAGCAATTCCTGAATTTCTTCACCCGTTTGGTTGGCGGGAGCCCGCCGGAAAAATATCCTCACCCTGTATGTGTAAGCTGTAAATACAACGAGAATGACTGCCTTCTCAATCGAGGTCTTCCCTGTTTGGGACCCCTCACAGCAGACGGTTGCGGTTCGGTGTGTATCAATCACAACCTCCCCTGCGTGGGATGCTGGGGCCCTGTGGAGGGAGCCAATTTGACCTCTGCATTCTATCTTCTCAAAGACAAGGGATTTGACGTCGAATACATAAAGAAGGTCATGGCCAATTACTCAGGCACTAAAATAACAACGTTCTTCGATCAACTGAAAAAGGAGAAACAATGAAAAGGATAAGCGTAGACCACTTGGCCCGTGTCGAGGGAAACGGAGGCATTTCTGCCACGATTGACGGAAACACAGTCACGGAAGTCAAATTCACGATATATGAAGGGCCTCGCCTTATCGAGAAACTAACCGTAGGCAGAACCCCGGAAGAGGACGTCAGCATGTCCCCGCGAATCTGTGCGATTTGTTCAATCTCTCATAGGAATGCCGTAATCCGCGCTATGGAGAATGCACTTTCTGTAAAAGTTCCTCCAAAAGTTACTCTTCTCCGAGAATTGATGCATATGGGTGAGATGATCGAGAGCCACTCGCTCCACGTGTATTACCTTGCATTGCCTGATTATGTGGGATTCCCGAATGCTATCGCAATGGCCTCCAAGTATAAGCTCGAAGTCGAGATTGCTCTTGAGATGAAAAATTTCGGAAACCACATCATGAAGGTCATCGGTGGCCGTTATATTCATGGAGAAAATCCGGTCATCGGAGGTTTTGGCAAATTCCCCACACAGGAAGAATTGGGGTGGATCAAGAGTCGAGCGATCCAATTTATGCCTTTTGTCTTCAAAACCGTGAACCTGTTCTGTGAGCTCGACTATCCGGATTGCCCTGAAGATGAAACAGTCTATGCCTGTTGCGATCCAGGTGATGGCAAGTACGGCTTTTGGGGAGACGAGATTCTCCTTTCCACGGGAGAGAAATTCTTTCGTGACGATTACAAAGAATTGACAAACGAATTCGTGGTCTCTCACTCCTACGCCAAACGCAGCCGTTACAACGGCAAACCATACTCAGTTGGTGCTCTTGCGCGGGTGAATGTCATCGGCGAAAGGTTGAAGAAAGAATCGGGCAAGATGTATAAAAAGTATTTTGATAAGCGCTGGAAGAGAAATCCTCTGTTCCACAATGCCGCACAAGCTCTCGAAATACTCTACTCTTTTGAGAGGATACCCGAATTGGTCGATGAAATTCTCCAGTATAGAGAAGACATTCCCATCGTTAAATATAGGAAAAAAGAAGGGAAAGGCACAGGCCTGGTTGAAGCCCCCCGGGGACTTCTCATTCACCATCATGAAATAAGGGAGGGTCTTGTCCATCAGGTCGATATCGTCACGCCAACAGCACAGAATGCGGAAGATATCGAAAGATATTGCTTTATTGCTGCGCAAAAGCTCCTGGATGAAGGGAAAGAAGATCAAATCAGAGATAGGATGGAACTGGTTGTAAGGGCTTTTGATCCTTGTATCAGCTGCTCAGCTCATTTAGCCGAAGTCAAAAAAGCTCCGTCAGACGACTGGAAGAATAAAATAAATGAAATAATGAAAGGGGGCTCACCAATATTCATCGGAATCGGGAATCCCGATCGATCAGATGACGGAGTAGGAATCCAACTGGCCCTCGAACTGAAAAAATGCGGGAGTGTCGATGTCCTCCTTGAATCTGAGATCGAAAACGATGAAAACTTATGGGTAGACGAGACGGATCGGCCTCTTCTGTTTATGGATGCTGTTGACTTCAGAGAAAAAGCAGGCAAAGTGACTCTGCTCCCCATGAATAATGTGCTGAATAATATAGCCTTGAGTCATAAGTTTTTGCCAATTGTTTCGGGCTTGATGACCTATAGGCAATTGAAAAATGCCTATATGCTCGGCATCCAGCCCGAATCTATCGATAATGGACATGAAATTAGCACTCCTGTTCGCAAAGCAATGAACGATGTTCTTACAATATTATCGAACCTGAATAGTTCAGGTGAGTTGAATGAATTTTAATGGAGTCATGAACACGAAAATCGTCCAGCGACAAAATATAGATTTAAAAGTGGTTGTTTATTAATCACTTTCCCCCCATTTTTCCTGCATCGATCTATCGCCGCTGGGCGATTTCTTTTTTTGCGAGATACATTTCATTATTATGAATGATATCTCGCAAGAACAGATGGGAATAATTGGAATGGGAGTGAGGAAAAATTCCCCACCTTTAACTCCACCTCAAAAAGTGCTTCACCCATGATGATCTTATCGTACTCTAACCTTATTAATTACAACAATATAACTAAATATAACAGTGCGTTTCAAGAACTATTACAGGTGGCACGATAATTGCATCTACTTTATTCTGAGGCATTCGAAATGACGGATCCAGAAAAAAGAATTCTTATTATCGATCCGGATGGTGATGACAGTAATATCATGGCTACATTTCTGAGGCAACAAAATTATGCTGTGGAAACAGGAAAATGTCTTTCGGAGGCCATAAAAAAAATCTCCGAAGGTTGCTTCAACTGCCTCATCATGGATGTGGAACTTCCAGAGATGAAGGGTTATGAAGCTGTTTCTATACTTCGAAATATCGATCCAAAGATCAAGGTCATCATGACCACAAAAAGAAACAGCAAGGAACTGGAGTCAAAAGTCCGAGAACAGGACATTTACTATTACTTCATAAAATCTTTTGGAAAAGATGAATTGAAATTGGCTTTAAATAATGCTTTCAATCAATAGTGGAGGAAAAAATGGAAGAAACAAAAAGTAAAAAAATCTTGATGATTGACGACGATCCGGATTTCATTGATGCTGTTACTCCAATTCTGAAATCAGCACTGTATGAAGTAGTCACCGCAACAAATCCCAAAGAAGGAAAGGATGTGATCCTATCAGAAAAACCCGATCTGATCTTGCTCGATATCATGATGGACAGTCTATTTGATGGGTTTTCTCTGTGCCATGCCATTAAAACTTCCAAGGACTTCAAAGACGTCAACGACACTCCGGTGATATTCGTTTCAGCAGTCAAAGAATTAACTGGTTCAAGATTCCAATTTGACGGTACTGACCAAGGAATGGTCGGACCCGACGATTACATCGATAAGCCAGTAAAACCCGACGATCTCTTAGCGCGAATAGCGAAGCTCTTGGAGAAATGACACAGAAAAGGAATCCAACAGATAAGGCGGTCATTCAGCGAAATCTTGATAAAAGTTATTTTCTTTTAATGCGGAATTTCCGGTTGAAAAAAACGTGAGCTAACGATACGAAAAACCAATGGAAGAAAAGAAATTCAAAGTGCTTGTGATCGATGATGAAGAATCAATGAGGGATTCGTGCTGCTTGATCCTGGAAAGAGAGGGATTCGAAACAGATTCTGCAGAAAATGGCGTTATTGGCCTGGAGAAGACCGAAGCAAATAGACCGGATTTTGTCCTTATCGATCTCAAAATGCCCCACATCAGTGGACAGGAGGTTCTGGAGAAAGTTAGAGAGATCGATCCTGAAATCATTCCGATTGTCATCACAGGATACGCCACAGTGGAATCAGCCGTTGAGGCCATGAAAAAGGGAGCTTATGATTTTCTCCCCAAACCTTTCACTCCGGAAGAGTTGCGCATAATTATTAGAAGAGGTGTAGAAAGAAGGAAGCTCATCCTGGAGACTAAATCGCTGCGCCGAGAAAAAAAGATCATGGAGGAAAATTTCATCACTATGGTTTCCCATCAACTGCGAAGCCCTTTAGTCGCCATCCAGCAATACTTTGAAGTTATTCTTGCCGGAATGGTGGGCAAGGTCGAAGAAAAGCAAAGAGAGATGATCCTTAAAGCCACAAAGAGGTCAGAGGGTCTGCTGGAATTGATCAATGACTGGTTAAGTATTGCCAGGATGGACAGTGGACAGCTTGTTGATAAGCTAAAACCTACATCTTTAGAAATAATCTTATCAAAAATTATAGAATTCTTACGGCCAGTCGCTGAAGAAGATAAGATTTCGATCAAGCTTGTTCCACATTCAGGAAGTGATATGGTGCTGGGCGATGATGAATCATTGGAAGAGGTCTTCTCAAATCTCATCAACAACGCGATCAAATACAACAAGCCCAATGGATCTGTAA
>WTAW01000427.1 GCA_013139435.1 Candidatus Aminicenantota bacterium
GGCTTGAATATCTCTCGTACGGCTGTTCTCATCGAGAAAAACAATGCAGATACTACAGAGTCGATTGTCGAGTCTCTGGACCGGATCGAAAGCTGGATCCAAACATATGATGCAGGGGAGACACGCCTAGGGCTTATCATACTGATGATGGATTCAGTTTATTCTCAAGATTCCAATGCAAAACTCATGGCCGCTCCACTGATTCCCCTTGTGTCAAAAAGAATTTCGGGTGAGATCAGCGGAGATGATTTCAACGAGAGGCTTGAGAAGTTAAGAGAAGTCCTGAAATAGCAATAACTTCGTTCGATGACGAAGAAATCATTGACATCGGTTTTAAATTATAGTAAATTGATGGGAAATATAAGATGAAGGAGAAAATAGAATGAAATTTGCAGATTTCCTTAAGAGCGCCGAGAATGAGGGTAAAGAGAAACACGTTCCCGTTATCGAAGTTGAAGGTTCCGGCAGCATCCGAGTTATCGTAGGGAAAGAGGTTCCTCATCCAAACACGGTTGAGCACCATATCGAATGGATCGAGCTCTATGGTGTGAAAGAGAATGATCAAGTGATATGCCTTGGAAAGACGACGTCTGAGCCCGTCTATGCGGATCCCAACGTTGTGTTTATGGTGAAAGTTGATGAGTTCAAGGCTCTCTGTGCTCTGGAGTATTGCAATATCCATGGTGTATGGCAAAATTGTTTGGAACTCTGATATTAAGAATCTGATCATAAAAAGTCATATATATCTTTAGATTTACATTCCCTGCTCTGTGTTTTTCTGTAATGAACAGGGATTGCCTTTCGTACTCTGCGCACCCGCCTCGACCTACCACTCAACTCGTGAATAATTCATTTTAAGAAATGCCGGAATTTCATATTTCTGGAACAAATTAAGTTTATTTTTAAAAAAACTTGACATTCTTTACCACATATCGTACCTTTTATTTAAAAATACCTATATATTGTGTGCAAAACAGGAAGGGATGTAGGATTATAAACCGGAATTTTTTAAGTGTGATTTTCTGTGTTAAAGGATTGTGATTTAAGAATTTATGAGGAGGGCCGGAGAGAGGAATCCCCGTTCTTCCTGCTCCCTTTCAAGATTAGCTATGCCTTGGATGGGCCCTCCTCTTCATTTCCAATTTAATTTTCCGAATTCATAGTGACATATCACTTTTTAAGGGTCAATAGCCTTTAAGGGTGGCTGGGGGGATGATTTTCAAATCTTCGTTTTCACCTCTAGCGGTTACCCCTTAAAATAGAAAATCCAAAACTCAGAATTCAACGTCCTGGCAAAAACTCGGTTTCACTATCAAAATATTAGACAAATTCGTGATTCATTATTGTATTTGGATTTTACAGAAGAGATAGTGTATTATGGTGGAAATTTAGAGTGGGAGATAGAGATGGATGTAACTAAGTTTGTTAACGAAAAAATGGAAGAAATCAAATTCACAGTCGGTTCAGAGAAGGCCATTTCTGCCCTATCCGGTGGAGTGGATAGTTCGGCATGTACGATATTGGCGCATCGGGCTATTGGCGATAACCTCAAAGTGATATTTATCGATGATGGCTTGATGAGGGAGAATGAACCTCAGGAAGTCGCTCAAATCTTTGCTGATCTGGGGATCAAAGTCGACATCGTCGATACCAAGGATGAGTTCTTCAGTGCACTCAAAGGATTGACCGACCCTGAGGATGTTCGAAAAGCCTTTCGGAACACGTTTTACTCAGTTTTTGGAAGAGAAGTCCGGAATAGTGGCGCCAGATATTTGATCCAGGGAACAATCGCAGCGGATATTATTGAAACAAAGGGTGGGGTAAAAACGCAGCACAACATCCTTGAACAGATCGGGATCGATCCAGATGAAGGGTATGGCTTCAAAGTTGTGGAACCAGTGAAAGAGCTGTTTAAGCCTGGCGTGAGAGAAGTGGCAAAGGAACTGGGTCTTCCCGAAAAGATCCATCAGCGGATGCCTTTTCCAGGGCCCGGTCTAGCAACTCGGATCGTGGGTGAGGTCACACCTGAGAGAGTGGCCAAGGTGAGGAAAGCGACAACGATTGTGGAGGAAGAGATCGTTCCTCTCAAACCCTTCCAGACTTTTGCTGTGTTGCTCAGCGATAAAGGGACCGGCGTAGTGGAAGGGGAGAGGAGGTTTGGAGATATCATCATCGTGCGGTCTGTGGAAAGCCAGGATGCGATGACAGCCGAACCGACTGAAGTCCCGTGGGATGTTTTAAAGAGATTGGCAAAGCGAATAACAACCGAGGTTCCGGGAGTCAGCCGAGTCGCTTACGAACTCACCACAAAACCCCCCGCCACTATCGAATACGTATAAAAAAGGTGACTGGTGCCTTTTCCCAGGGGTGAAGCAAAAATGGACCTGGTACCTTTTTGAGATGTAGGGACCGTTTCCTAAACGGTCCGTTCGAAACGAATGGAGCTCAGGGAGCTGGCCCTACATTAAGTTTTGGCGGTCAACTCGGGGAGTTGATCCGACATCATCAGTTAAGAGCCGCCTCTTTCAGTTCTTAATAATCTTATAAATACCCACCGTCACCAGTGGCAGTATAAAAACGACCAAAAATCCCCAACTCGCTGCGCCATAGCCTTTGGCGATCAAGTTGATGAGGCCGAACGTTGATATCCCCAGCGAGATTAAAAGAATTGTCACAGCAACAACGGGCCTGTGCCACTGGGCGAATATTTTTCCTTTAGATTTCAGTGTAACTTGAATGCGTTGGTTGACAGCGTGGATAAAGCCCGTTCCTGTTTCGATAAGAGTTCCAAAGAGGATGACCTGGAATACGATCAAGAGCGCTGCGATCCCAGCCTTCTGCAGGAGGAAGACGGCGGGTATTTCTTCAGATAAAACATTAGGGTAGAGACCAACGACAGGGATGTAAAAGAGAACAGCCGGAATAATTCCGATCACACCACCGATGAGGCCTGCCGAGATCGCTTCTTTTCGTTTTTCGATATGGTTCAGACAAAATAGTACAGCCGCAATGTTGCCCAAGTTATAGAGCGCATATTTAAATCCCCCAAGAGCCCATCCGGATCGGACAATGCCTTCTGAAAAGTTTTTCTGAATTTCCGGTCCGAATTTCACGACTCCTATAACGAGAAAAGCGGCATATACAGCATAAAGAATCATCGACCAAACAGAGAGGAAATTCTCTATCAGACCGCTTCCCTTGAATGTCAGAAATCCCACTGCTGTAAGCATGAAAATAACTCCAACCAAGTAGGGAATACCGAAATTGTCCCGGAGAAGAATCCCTGCGGCTGAACCGACTACAGCCAGGACGATGAGCATGTAGAGAAAATAGATGATCTCGAACACGAACCAGAATGGTCCGAGCAAATGCTTGAAGAACGTCCTATAATCATAAGCCCGGAATTTCCTGGAAAATTCGAATGTCACGGCTAAAAGGAGCGACCATATCACAGTGGACACAAGAAGCATTCCCATTAGCCCTCCAAGGGGGCCATAACTAAGGAAGAACTCGACAAGCTCTCGCCCCGTTCCATAACCTCCGCCGATCAGTACGGATTGAAAGACAAATCCCGGGAGCAAGTATTTCTTGAAGAATGAAGTTTTGAGAAAACTCATTTTTTCTGCTTCATAGAGTCTCTTCTTACTCTGATTTTCCATCAATCATATCAGAAAAAAAAGGGGATAGTCACCTGTTTTCTGAGGTTTTTAAAAAAGTAGCCTGTCCTCTTTAAACGCCTGATCCTTTGGGGAGCGGTCCCTACACAAGGACAAAAAAGAGAACCGTTCCCAAACATACAGTAACCTCAACTCGTGAATAATCCAGATTCGCCAAAATTATAAATTTCGACTATAATATTTTTGTTCTAAGCGGCATCCATGAAAATACTTAACACGAGGTTTGGCCCCATAACTCCCAGGGAAAAAAAGATCCTGTCTGTCACACTTTGGGGTGCTCTCCTCAATGTCGTTCTTTTGATTCTCAAGATTGTTGCAGGGCTCCTCATAAGATCGTCGGCACTCATCGCAGACGGCGTCCATTCACTGACTGACCTTGCTACGGATCTTCTCATTCTGCTTGGAGCTCGATTATCCAGCAGACCTGCCGATGAAACACATCCCTATGGACACAGAAAATTCGACACTATTTCCTCCCAATTGATCGCTTTTATTCTGATCGTGGTGGGTTTTGGGTTTATCTTATCTGCAGGGACGGCCATCTTTCGCAAAGAAGTGAATTATCCCGGCTTCCTCATGCTCGTCGTGGCCGCTATTTCGGTCGTCTCCAAGGAAATTATTTTTCACATCACACGTAAGATTTCTCGAATCACCCAGAGCGCTGCCTTGTATGCCAACGCCTGGCATCACCGTTCTGACTCTTTCTCTTCCATGGCTGTTCTAATCGGAGGAGCCGCCAGCCTTTTGGGATGGGGGTACGCCGACCATATGGCTGCTATTATTGTGGGAATCATGATCATGGGCGTGGCTGGCAAGATATTCTACGATAATCTCATCGAACTCACTGAACATTCCGCCGATAAAAAATCCATCCAAACCATAGAAAAGATACTCTCACAAGCAGAGAATATTGCCGGGTGGCACGCCCTGCGCACAAGGAGTGTAGGTGGGGAATTATTCTTGGATTGCCATGTGATCGTCGATCCCGATCTTTCTGTTCTCGAAAGCCACAAAATCGTAGAAA
>WTAW01000277.1 GCA_013139435.1 Candidatus Aminicenantota bacterium
ATTGGGATCTAGAGGCCTACCTCAACCATGGATGTCTCAAGGCCGGTCTGGCTGAGGACGAATGGAAAAAGGGAGCCATGATCGAGATATTCTCCGCTCAGGTATTCTCTGAGTAACACATTTCGGGTCAGAATACGAAAAACGTTTTACGAAACAGGATATTATTTCTTGAATTCTTTTTTCTTCAGGAGCTCTTGAGCATCTCTTTTAGCTTCCGATACTCCTGAAACCCATCGCGGATCATCCGGCATATTCAAAACATACTCCAATTCCGCACGAGCATCATCCACTCTATCCTTGGCAAGGTATGTTTCTGCCAGATACACTCGCGTGATTGGATCTTCAGGCCCCAGCTCTTTGGATTTCTCCAGATGTTCGAGTGATTTATCTTTACTGCCCCCCGCTATTCCCGGGACTTTGAAGAACACACGGCCTAAAACTCGATCCGCACCTCCATCTTCATAACCGCGGTCTATCTCAATAATTTTGAACATGGATTTTTTGATCGGCTTGACCAGTGACAGGCTTTTCATCACACCTTTGACTTCACCATATTTCCCGTTATTTACACCAAGCCAGTAATGACCATCCGTCTTTTCTGGCTGTAGCGCCATGGCCTTTTTGGCATGGTACACTCCCTGGGAAAAAATGATCTTTTTATCCTTTTTTTCTGCAGTGTGAGCGCCGATATAATACTGAATTCTCGCTATTTTCCAGTAGGGCTCGTATTTGTCCTCAGTAACACCCAATGCTTGTCGATATAACTCAAGAGCTTTTTCTGCGGTCTCCATATCCTTCATCTCATTGTACAGATCATCGGCTTGGGCGATCAGCTCCTCCACACTCTGTGAAAAAAGAATACTTGAAAAACAGACAAGTGCAAAAATCATAAAAAGTGTTTTTCTCTCCATAGACATCTCCTTTTGCGAGTATTTATACCATAAATCCAGGCAAATCCAAAATCAAAAATTAATCTTACTTGCACTTTAATTTATTAAGATGACTGTCGGCTTCGCTATCAAGCTGCAAAAGGATCTGTTCGATGCGTTGCCGTTCTTTTTCCAGCTCATCCCCACGCAGTTTCGGGTCCACGATGATAGGCTCCCCAAAAAGAGCGACAACTCTTGTGAATGGACAGAAAATCAAGAAGCTGTCCCAACTGTTGAGCGTTTTTTTTCGAGATGCGGCAAAAGTGAAAGGCACGAGATACGCGCCTGACTGCTGCGAAAGCTTGAGGGCTCCGAGTTTCATTGTCCGGTTCGGGCCCTTGGGGCCATCGGGTACGATAATCACTTCGCCCCCCTTATCCAGCTCTTTTCTCATTACACCCCATGCCTTAACGATGGAGTGAGAGCTTGAACCCCTGAGCACTTTTGCCCATCCTGACACGATACGTGCAAGGATCTCCCCGTCTTCGCTCGGACTTATCAGAGCCAAGATCCCGCACTTCCTGAATAAATAGGGGACTACAAGTAAACGTCCATGCCAAACAAGCAGAACGACTGGTTTGTTTTGATTTCGCAACTCCCTATAGCGTTCTTCCCCGATTACGGTCATACGGGCCGATAAAGTCCATACCCCCAGGATTAACTTTCCCAAGAAACCAATAAATCTCCACTTAAATTCTCTCAATACTGACATAGTTTACAATTTTCTTTTGTGTCTATCAATCATAAAACCGATGACAAATCCCATGAGAGAGAGTGTGACTCCGTAAGGCACCGAAAAAGGCCATTCGGGCCAATTGAGATGTACGAGACCGATCCCATTCAGGAATCCTAACAAGGCATATCCACTCCCCAAGGCAAGGCTCAGCATTCCTGCCATTGGATATCTTTTCTTTAAAAAGATCATGGCGACACCAGGAACAAACATCCCTTCTGCCATAACTTCAGAGGCCAAGCCAAGAGTCTTCAGAATGCTCTGAAGCCTTGTGGCGATGAGAAAGGCAAGGACTCCCACCGCCAGAGTCGCCCCCCGGCTCACAAACACAGCATTTTTTTGACGCGTCGAAGGAATAAGCTGCTGATAGATATCTTTTGTCAACGACAAGGCGCCGGTGTTAATGGCCGTGTCCATTGTGGACATGATCGCTGCGATGATTGCAAGAAACAGAACTCCGCCCAAAAGGTGACCCGCATGCGAAAAGATCAGCATAGAGAGAATGGTGTCTGTGCGATCCCCGGTCATGGATAAAGGAAGAGACAATATCCCAATCAAAACGACGCAGCTGAAAAAAACGAAAAAGGCTCCTCCAGCTCCCACCAAGCCTATCCTGACATCACGTTCCGTACGAGCCGCTTGTATCCGTTGCCAGACGATGGGAGAGATGATCCAGGCGAGAGTGAATGATAGGGCGATCCAGATATTCCTCTCGAATCCAAGGAAAAAATTGAAATGATCACTGCCTTCAGCAGTCTGAGCAGCAAATGAAACATCCCCCCATGAGGACGCCCCCATCAAGGAGAAGAGGAGACTTAAAATGCCGATTACTAACAGAAAAAACTGAAATCCGTCTGTGATCACAACAGAGAACAATCCCCCAAAAACTGAATAACAAAGAACGACCGCAGTTCCCAATAAAAGAGCTATAAAATAGGACGTGCCGAGGAAGGATTTAAGAAAATTACCCATGGCCACCATTTGAGAGGCGGCCAAAAGAATCATGTACCATACGATCAGCACGGCTGCCAGATGTCGGACCGTTCGGCCGTAACGCATCTCCATCAGATCCGGCAGTGTCACGAACGGCAACCGCCGGATCGGCCGTACGAGAAACAGAGCGAAAACAAGAACCGTCACGATGGATGGGATCCCGATCACCCAGAATGAACTGATCCCCTTATCGAAAGCCTCGTCCACTGACACCAGGGTGGAGGTGGCTCCCAGCCATGAACCGGCAAGTGTGAGAAAGATGAGGAGAGCAGGAAGGTCCCGGGACGCAAGGAAAAAATCCTCCAAGCTCTTTATCCTCTTGGAAAAAAAGAAGCTGATAAGGAGAAGCAGCACAAAATAGGCAAGCAGACAGATAAACAATTCGGTGGTCACAGTGTCCTTATAACAAAAACCTGTTTCGATTAGCAAACCGCTAATGCCCTGCTCACCTGAATTATTCACGAAAATATCCTTGGGAAAGATTCTGTGCTATAATCCGAAAAAATGAAGAGACTTTTCTGTCTGTTAACACTTCTGGCCCTGAGCTTCGCACAAACGGCGCAGGAAGTCGCTCTGCGCGTTGAAAATGCGCTCAGGTCCTACCGATCCTTCCAAGCAAACTTTGAGCAGTTCTACTATTCCGCCACAATCTCGACACCCCTTCATGAAAAAGGAAAACTGTACTTTAAAAAGCCCAATTTGATGAAGTGGGAATACCAGGATCCGGAAGAAAAAGTATTCCTCATCAAGGATGATCTTTTCTGGGACTACAACAAAGAAGAAAAGCAGCTCATAAAATATGACCTTTCCCAAGGAGAACAGAACACCGAAGTGATCTCATTGCTTTCCGGAAAGGTCTCATTGCTGGATAACTATTCTGTAGAGCTCAATCCCTTCCCCACAGAGAACGCCAATACCATTCAGATCAAGCTCACTCCTAATGATGAAGAGTTCGCAGATACTTTTCTCCTTCTGGAAATCGACGAAAAGACGTGGTTCATTCAAACGCTGATCTCATTCGATTGGACGGGCAATAGAACCGAGTTTCGTTTCAGTAAGATCAAAACGAATGTCACGCTTCAAAATAAAACCTTCGAACTGCGGGTTCCACCAGACGTTGAGATCATTGAAAATAAATAGTTATTAGTACCCAAAGCAAAACCATTTTTGAGGAAATCCGTATAACGCTTTGAGGGCTGGAAGTCCTCCATGTTTGAAGACAAAGACTTAGTCAAAAGAACTCTTGACGGCGATAAAGA
>WTAW01000174.1 GCA_013139435.1 Candidatus Aminicenantota bacterium
CTCCTGAGAAATTCCCCGGTGCAGTAAATTATGCAGGAACCGTAAGAAGCCGCATCATGGAAGAAGAAGCCCGTTGGGCAGAAGATTCCAACCGAATGCGGGAAGAAGCTGTCCGGAAGATGGAAGCTAGAGAACAAAGGCAGGAACAGGGGAAGTGGATCGTGATCGTTCTGAGTGCGTTGGGCCTTGGGTTTGCTTGGCGTAACTATCGAAAGTATGGACAGAGGCCGTCCCTGCCGCCGTCTGTCAAGTATGCTTCTGATGTTCCTGAGAATATCCCGCCAGCCCTAGTGGGTTATCTCTTGAGCAGCCGGGAGATTTATGGTGGAGCCCTTGTTTCCACGATGATGGATATGGCCCGGCGTGGTTTCATCAATCTGAGGGAAGATCAAGAAGAAAAGAAAAAACTGTTTGGAGGAACACGAACAATCACGAACTATACCTGGGATTTGAACAGGAAATACTGGCGGGAACACAACACAGACTTGGAAGTTTATGAAGAGGACCTTCTCCGATTTATCTTTGATGACCTTGCCGGGGGAGGAGATTCCATAGATATCAAAGAGATCAAGAAAAAGCAGACTCAATTCACGAAGTTCTTCCGGGAATGGAAGAAGGAGGTGAAAAAACTCGGTGATTCGAGAGAGTGGTTTGATAGAAAGAGTAACCGAGGCATGTATTATTCTCTAGCGATCGGGATTGTGATGCTAATCCTTTGCGGTGTGGCGGCTTATTTCGTCGGGATCTGGGCGATCGTCCTTGGAGCCGCCTCCATAGCTGTTTTTATTCTCAGCTTCATAATCCCACACCGGACAAAAGAGGGAGAAATACTTGCCAGGCATTGGAAGGCGCTCAAGAGGTATTTACTGAAATACCACTACAGGTCGATGGACAAGAGCGCCCTGCTAAGCCGGATCGGCGATTATTTGGTGTATGGGGTCGTTTTAGGGTTGGGACAAAAAATCTTCAAAGAACTGGCCACATATATTCCTGCAGAGGAGTATCAACGTTATGTCCCCTGGTATGTTTATCACGGGACAGGGACAGGTGCGTTCACTCCCGACGCTTTTGCCTCGGCGTTTTCATCTATGGTTGCAACGACGACTTCCTCTATGAGCACGGCCTCCGGAGTCGGGGGAGGAGCCTCCGGAGGGGGTGGCGGCGCCGGATAAGTATGTTTCGATGTATGAGTTTTTGAATGTCTTTTTCTTCGTTTTTCATTCCTCTCTGATTCTTTTTATCCTCTTGGGTTGGCTGTGGACAAAAACCCGAAAAATCAACCTGGCGGTTGTGTTATTGACTGCTTTCTCCTGGTTTGTTCTAGGCATCTGGTATGGATTCGGCTACTGTCCCTGTACGGATTGGCATTGGCAGGTGAGGATGAGATTGGAGTATTATGATATGCCCTCATCGTATCTGACTTTCCTTATTCGCTCACTCACGGGATGCGATGTCAATAAAACGCTCATCGATGTTTTTGCTGTTGTGTTTCTCCTCCTGTCCATATGTGCTTCTGTGGTGATAAACTATCGCGACTGGAAGAACCGTAAAGGGCAATGAGATTTATTCCTGGAACTTTTTTATAAAAAGAAACGTATATTTACTTGATCTGAATTATTCACGAGTCGAGGTGGATTTAGTGGTTAGGTTGGGTCGACGCAAGGCGCAAAGGATGCAGCTTTTATGAATAGTTCAGGTTGAAATATGGGCGAGTATTATGCTATATCCATATATTCTTAAAGTGGATGGAGGTTCTATGAGAAAATTCACATCAATCCTTGCGGTTTTTGCGTTTATTTTTGCTTTGTCATCCGGTTTTGCCTTTTGTCTGGCCGATGATATCAGCGGCACTTGGGTGGGAGAGACAGAGGTTCCCGATCAGGGAACGGATGAGCTCACCCTGATTCTCGAGAAAGCTGGTGATGGCTACACTGCGACCATTTCTGATTCTTTCGGGATGCTTATGGAAGCTGAGTGCGAAGACCTGGAGTATAAAGATAACGTACTGACCTTTAATTTTTCCATTTATGATGGGTATTCCGCCATGACTGTCTACATTACTTTAGAGGTTGATGGGAACACCATGACAGGACAGTGGGAAATAGCGGAAGGAGATATCGGTGCAATCAATATGGAAAAGAAGGAGTAACTTTAGACTTTAGCCGCAAGCTTCTAACCAGTATATTTTTGACATCACTTTTCCCCTCTGATATATATTTCCACATGAGTTTTCTGTTCAGAAGGGAATTCTATCTCTGCGATCGACAGGAAGTCTCATTGCTAATGCGTAACATTGTCCACACAGAGGTATTGTTAACGTGACAGACACAAAAAAGGGACATAAGGCTACCGATGAATGTGTCGAACTCCTAAAATCCGGAAAACTCCCGCCCTGGAGGGTAGAGGACGAGCTTGTCTCCACATATCAACTCCTTCCCCCCGATAACTTCATGTTGGCTGCACGCTGCAGACGAAAATTCATCGAAGAGACAACAGGCGAAAAATTTTCCTGGATCCGGATTTCTGAAAAACCTTATAAAAATCGCTATTTTTGCCGCAAAGATGACCTGACATTTGAGCTGGATGCACGCGATCGTTATGTCCGATGCCCGTTATGTCACGGTAAAATGATGGATTTGGGTGAGTTTGCTCCCCTTGTGGCTAGCTATGTGGGTGGGTGTGAAAGTTACTATTCGTACGCAGGACGCATCCAGGTGAAGGGCGACTTGGAAAAGGAATTCACGAATCTTCTGGTTTATGGAACTGGGCTCGGTCCCATCGGAGTCACACGCGGGTGTTATTACATCAACAGGTTTGGTGGAGCCGACGTCAAAGTGGACAAATTTGCCCGGGCTGTCCGCTGTCATGGGTTGATCTTTGAATCGGATAGGACACGAAAAAAAGCCAAGGATGTCATTGAAGGACAACTGGATGAATTCAAGAAGAAAATGGACGATCAGATGAAGGAGTTCAAAGGAGGCGTGAGCTCTGTCGATTTCGACCTGGTTGATGCCCAAGAAGATTATATCCTGTATGTCGATTTTGTGGCATCCTTCACAAATTTTCGTGGTCATGGGGATATCAGCCGGGCCGTTGGGTTCGTAAAAAAAGAAGTCGAAGATCTTTTGGATACATCCGGTATCGATTATAAACTGAGTGTGATCGCACAGGGGCATGATGGGGATTTGAAACCCAGCCCCAGAAACAAAAGGGGGCGTTATGCCTCTGCAGAGCTTAGAATCCCCATCCATGAATTCGAGACATTCTTTAAAATCGATCTTCAGAAGTTTCTCTCTTTTGTAAAGGTCGATGCACTCGGTGCAGAAAAACTGGGGTGTCCCTTCTATTCAGGGATGGGTGGAGAGATTTTACCAGCCGTGTATAAAGCCACTCAAGTCAATCCCCAGAGTCCCTTGGTCTCGTCCTTCCAGAACATATATGCTGGTGTTGAAAACGGGGACGTTGTCTACAGGGTGGAGCTGCCCAATGTCGAAGTGGGTGTGTTTTCCACGAGAGAGGGGATCATTTCGCCCAGCGCTCGTGAGGCCCTGCGCATCATGGGAATTCAGACAGCGAGAGAGTTCGCGGCTTCTCTTGTCGCGCAAGTGTTGGCTGGAGAGTTTAACCTCGCGCTGGAGATTTCCCGAGAGAAACTGTACAGTTCCTAACCTGGATTATTCATAAAAAATGTCGATATTTTATTCAATAAAGCAATATCAAGCATTGTCATTGTTCTTCCAGTCAATCACCTTGACATTTCTGTATTCTATGTGCTTTCTATTGATAATCGACATTTTTTA